>CALFNI010000515.1 GCA_937902695.1 uncultured Rhodanobacteraceae bacterium | reverse complement strand
AACTTCCCGACCGGCGATGAGTCCGTCTGCGTCAACGCGCGGCTCACATGATCGGCGATGTACTCTTCGAAACGGAAAAGGTAGGCGTGCGAATCCGCGGTGAGCTCGCCGACTTTGATGCCAGACGATGCGGCGCGTTCGAAGATACCCATCGCGCGGTTGAAGCCTTTGCGCGACACGATCGCTCCCTGCGCGCTGTTCTCCGGCCGATCCTGCCCCGCCATCCATTTCTTGAAGTCGGCGCTGATTTCGGGCGGCAGATGCTTCTCGAGGAGGGCCTGAATCTCGCTGCGATCGCGGCCGGCGAGTTCCTTGATGTCGATGCCCATTGCCTTGGCAAGCTCGCTGCGCACGATGTGGTGCCCGAGCTCGTGTGCGATGACCTCGAGGCGCTCGGCGCCGTGGAGATCGTCGTTGACGCGGATTCTGCCTGTCGCCGTCGTGTAGTCACCGCCCTTGGTTTCACCCTTCGGCAGCGACTCGACGCGCACTTTCTCCTTGATGCCCATCTTCTTCAGGAGCGCGTTGAGCCCGTCGGTCTCGCGGCGCGTGTTGTGCACGCCGCTCGGCTTCGTGATCTCCTCGCGACCCTTCTGCAGGTGCTCATCGTCGGACTCGCGCGACGTGTCGGATTCAACGCCCTTTTTGAACGGCACCACGTTGTCCGGCGGCGGCTCGACCGAATCGCGCACTCGTCGCGCCGCTTCCTTGACCAGCCCTCGCGCTTCTTCGCGCGAAATAGCCGGTGCGGTCTCGCCTTCCGTTTCGCGCAGCGCGCGGTGATGCAGATTCATCTCCGTGCGATTCTTGATGAACTGGTCGATCGTCTGTCCGCCGCGCTTGTTCCACAAATAATCCTTGACGCTCATGCCATTGGCACGCGCCTCGGACTTCAGCTGCTCGCTCGCTTCGCGGCGTGCTTGCTGTTGTGCTTTCTCGTCTTTCTGTAGCTCGGTAAGACGCTTGCCGAACGCGTCGTCGGACACACGGCCCTCACGAACGTCCTGCGCTTTCTTCGCAGCTGCCTTGCGCGCGTCGACAGTCTGCTGCTCGTCGTATTTACGCATGTGCTCTTCTAGCTTCGCGCTTTTTAGACCAGCGTCGCGCGCCTTCTGCATCTCCGCTTCGCGACGCAGATGCGCTTGTTGCTTCAACGCCTCGCCGACACCAGACGCGCCAGTAACACGTCCTTCTTCGGTCTTACGCGGATTCTCCGGCTGGTTGCGCGTCTGGCGCGCGAACGCAAGGTTCGGATCCGGTGCACCTTCCTTCGGCTCGACCAGCCCCGCGCGGTACGCATCGGAGAGGAACTTCCGCTCGATGTCGGTCATCGACTTGCGCGCTTCGCCGCCCTCGCGCCACTTCGCGTCGAGCGACTTCGCTGTGAGCTTCAGCTCCTTGTCGGAGATCGCGCGCGCCTTGCCCTCAGACTCGTTGAGCTTCCGATAGCGCGTCTCGAGGTTGTCGCGGAGCTCCTGCGTCTCCTCGTGCTTGGGTGTCGGCGTCGCGTCGTCGCGCGGCGTCTCACGCACGCTGAAGCTGTCGTATTTACCACGCTGTGCGTTGCGCAGGTACCGCGTCGACTCGCCGCTCGCCGGGTCGTTGAGGCGGCGCAGCTCCACACCGTAGGTGCGTTCGCTGATCACGCTGGAGTCGCGCTGCTTAGCCAACTCAGCCGTACCGATCTTGACACCCGTGTCGTGCTTCAGCTGCGCGAGCTCGACGCCCTCCGTATGCGTCTTCAGAGCGGGATCTAGAAGCGCGTTCTCTAGGCGCGCAGCGGCGGCGCGAGCACGCGAAAAGTCCGTCTTGCTAGCTTCGCGCTCCAGCCGCTCGACCTCGGCGGTATGCGCCGCCGTCGGATGCTCCAGATCATCGTGCGCCCGTCGCGCTGTTTCAGCGGCGTGGAACTTGTCGCCGCCAGCGCGATCGGCTGTCATGCGGGCGTGAGCCGCGGCGAGCCTTTTCTCCAAAGCCGCCCGCTTCGTACGCAGTTCGGCGGCATTAGGTTTCTCTTTAGCTATCAGTGTTTTACGTGCGTCGTTCAGTATCTCGTCGTACGGCGAACGGCTGTACTCGACACCAGCGATCGCTTCCTGCGTCGCCGGCGGGGGCTTGCGCGTGACGCGCTCCGGTCCTTCGACGCGATTGTCGTCAGCGCCCTGGTGCTCTTGCACGCGTGCGTTGAGATCAACCTCAGTCGCGCGCCCGCCGCTACCTTTCTGTTTGACCGCGCGCGGCTCAGAACTCGACGGACGCGCCCAGTCACCGCGCTCGATCGCAGCGACGCCGCCGGGCTTCTTGAGTCCTGCGCGAATCGCCGCCGCTTCTTTCGGCGAGAGGTAGTACGCGTCCCCCTTCGCGGTCGTGTAGAACTTGCCCGGCGTGATCGTGTCGGGGTTGATCTTGACGCCGGCGAGATAGAGATCGCCCAGCACCTGGCCGAGCGCGACGTTCGGGCCCTTGCCCTTGTTGTCGGGCTCGGCGAGCTTCTTCGAGATCAGGTTGTCGAGCTGCAGCGCGCGCTGGCGC
The DNA here is from genome assembly GCA_937902695.1 of uncultured Rhodanobacteraceae bacterium. Classification (GTDB taxonomy): domain Bacteria; phylum Pseudomonadota; class Gammaproteobacteria; order Xanthomonadales; family Rhodanobacteraceae; genus Dokdonella_A. The sequence goes on along the minus strand of CALFNI010000515.1, from coordinate 2,882 downwards.
ACCGCGCCGCCCGAGAGCTTGGTCGGCTCGATGCCGATCGTGTTCGCGTTCTTCGTCGGATCCTTGGTCGCCCAGAAGTCACGCGCCTTCTGCGAGGACCGGTTCTCGGTGAAAACGTCGCCGTCCTTGAGCAGTCGCTGGCGCAACTCACCCTGCAGCGCCGTGTGCTCGTCGCTACCGACGTCGGCCTGCGCGACGCGGTCGGTGAGCGCTTTGTCGGGCACGTCCCCGAACGCACGCTCTGTGACATTCTCCTGCGCAGGATCGGCGCCCGTATCTTCGTCCGGCGCCGCAGGTTCGTCGATCGTGTTCTCGTTGCGCGCTTTCAGCGCGCGCTGCAGCTCATCGCCGAGTGCGGTGTTGTCGGGGCGTGCGTTGCTCTCGTCGTAGGCGTCCGCGTGCGCCTTGTTGAAGAGCTGCATCTTGGCGACTTCGGGCGCCGTCGCCTCCCAGTCGCTGACCTTGTCCGGATCGTAGCGGCGCAGTGCGTCGATGTTGGCGTGGTCTTTCGCCGTGAGCTCGTCGCCGGTGAACATCTTCTCGGCCGAACCCATGATCGACTTCATCGCCTCGGGGAACGACCAGAGCGGTGAGTCCGTCGGCACGATCGTCGCGAGCTGATCTTGCAGCTTGGAGCCGAGCTTGATCGGATTAGTCGTCGGCGCACGGTCGCTCGGCGCTAGCGCGTCAGCTTGCCCTGACTCGAAACGGTCCGAGATCCGACTCAGCGTCGCGTCGGTACGGCTGTCGAGCTGGTCCTCGTCATCGAGCCGGTTAACGTGGTCCTGGAACGAGGCTGTCGCGTCCGGCGTTTCGGCGTCAACGTGCTCACCGAGCACCTTCCCGTACGCCTTCTGGACGTCCTGCTGACCCTCGGGCGTCTTCGCCTTTGCCAGCGCCGCGCTGTACGCATCTATCGTCGCCTTCAGCCCCGCCTGCAGCGGTTCAGCGACGTTGGCAAACGTATCCTTGACGGCAGCACGGCCCTCGTCGGTCGTAAGGTGCTGGTTGATGCGATCGAAGAGATCCGTCGCGGCCTTATGGATGGCCCCTGCACCTTCACCGACGCGTGTGCCGAAATCGACAGCGCGACCGACGGGCGTCTGCGCATCGGTGACCGCGGAGCCATCGACCGGTGTTCCTTCCTCCGGCGCGCCCTCCTGCTTGTTGAAGAACGCGTCGTAGGTGCCCTTCGCCTTCGCGTATGCAGCGTCCTTCGCCTGCGCGAAACGGGAGAGGTTGTCCTTGATCGTCGAGCGCAGACCATCGAGCGCCGCGGTACGGCCCCCCTCACCGATCGAGCCGAGGCGCGCGCCGAGCGCCGCGCCGCCTTCGGTCGCGCCGCCAAGCCCCGCGCCGAGCGCGCCGCCGGCAACGGCCGAGTCGAGGTACGACTGGAACGCGGTCGGCGACATCAGATCGACATGGTCGTTGACCCACTTGTGCGCGGCGTACTGCGCCGCGGTCTGGGCAAGGCCCGTCGCCGCGCCGAGGCCACCCTGGATGCCGGCTTCCTTCGCGATGCGCGGCAGGATCGCCTGCGCGTTCTTCTGGATCGCTTCCTGCGCCGCCGTGCCGCCGAGACGGCCGAGGAGCCGGATCTCGGGCAGCGCGCCGATCCCCGCGGCGCCGAGATCGCCGAGGAGGATCTTGGCCGTGTCCTCAGAGCTCGCGCCTTTGAGGCCGCCCACGAGCTTCCCAGACGCGTCAGGCGCGCCCTCGACACTCGACGCGACGACGGACGGGTATTGGCCGGCGACGGTGCCAGCGGCGCGTCCTGCGGCCACGGCGGGCTCCGCAGCATCGAGCGCGGCCGGCACCAGTCGCGAGGCCGCGCGATCGACTGCGCCCTGCGCGACTTCGGTCGCCCCGCTCTTCGCCGCCTGCCGTGCCGCGAGCTCTTCGGCGGCGCGCAGACCTGCGCGCGAGGCCGCACCTTTGACGAGTCCTCCGCCGATGCCGCCGCCCGCCAGCGCGAGCGCGACGTCCGGCAGCGCCATGAGCGCCTGGTTACGCACCAGCGCGAGCGCATCACCGGCGCCGTGCACGTCGGCCGTCGACTGGATCTTCGGGCCGCCTTCGGCCGCACGCCGCTGCAACGCCACTGCGCCTTCTAGCGCGGAGTCGCCTGCACCCGGCGAGACGAGATTCGCACCGGCGCCGTAGAGCGCTTCGGGGATCGCGCTGAAACGCTGCAAGCCGCTGCGGAACGCGCGCCCGCTCTGCGATGTCACGTCCTGCACGGCTGCAGCCCGCACGCCGGGGTCTATGGGCTCGGCAACGTGCTGCGCTGCCGGGACCAGCGAGTCGATCGTCGGCGTATAGCCCGTAGGCGCGTGCAGTGCCGCCAGCAGGTCGGGGTCGACGACGGGCGTGGCCATTTATTTGCTGTCGGAGATGAGGGGCTTGCGCTTGGACTTGCGGAAATTGATCAGCGGCGACAGACGGTCAGCCTGGTCGTCGTTCAACAGAACGTGGCGCCGCACGCCGTGCTCGTCGGGCGGACCCGACAGGAACTTCTGCCCGAGCGTCTGATCGATGGAGTAGTCGCCCGCGTCGGTCTTGTCCGGATTGACTACGGTGCCGCTCTTGTCGAACGCGGGGAACAGAGCCGGGATGATGCCGAGATCGCCGCCGCTCGTGTTCACGCGCGGTGGCGCCGTGTTGACGATGTTCGCGAGCTCGCGTAGTCCTTCTGTGTAGCCGCCGCGTGCCGCCGGCGCGAGGCGCGGATTGCTGGGGTCTTCGCCCGCCGCAAGCGCGCGCGCTGCGGCGTCGATGCTGCCGCGCCGCTGCGCTTCGCCGGGGTCAACGCCGCGACCGATCAATGCCGTCGCCGACTCGTTGGCCGCTTTCGTATAGACGTCGTTGTTGATGTTCGA
>CALFNI010000514.1 GCA_937902695.1 uncultured Rhodanobacteraceae bacterium | reverse complement strand
CACGCCAAAAATGAGCGCGCGTTCGAGCGCGTCGCCGCTCGCGTGTGTGTGCGCGTCGATGAGGCCCGGGAGGCACGTCGCGTTCTTGAGATCGACCGACGCGAATGATGCCGGCTGGCCCGTGCCGCGCAGCGAATCGGGATCGGCGAAGCCCGGCCTCACCTCGCGGATGCGCTTGCCTTCGGCGACGATGGTCGTCTCGCCGATGAGCTTGCCCGCGGCGGCGTCGAACACGTGTCCGCAATGAAGGACGACGACGCCCGGTTTCGGGCCGATCGGGGCGTCTTCGGCAAGGGCGGGCAGAGCGATTGCGAGGGCGATGGCGGCGGCGAGCAGCTTCACGGGCATGGGCGGACATCCGAGGTTCGTGGCTGCGCGATCATAGCGTCCCGCGATGAGACCGCCAGATGCCGTTCGGCATGCGCCCGCCCGGCGGATGCGTTCGCGTGAGACACCAGAATGCAGATGTCGGTACGGCTGCGGCACGGGCGATGCGATTTTCCCCGCGGGGTTCGATCCGGTTCCGCAAAGGAAGCATGCGTCGCGGCTCCGGCGCGGCGAAGCTGAACTCGCCGCCGGAATGTCGTCGTGCCGTGAAACTGCCAAAGCGCCAGTGGAACGGTGGGTGCGATGCGCTTACAGTCCGTGACGGCGAGTTGGGGGACGCGTCGTGACGATTTCCGCAGATGAACTGAAACGTATGGGCGCGCGCGGAGACGGTGCCGCTCTCTTCGAGCGCGTCTACGACCAGCTGCACCGCCTCGCACGGCGCGAGCGTCGCCTGCTGGGCAAGGACATCACGCTCAACACGACGGCGCTGGTCCACGAGACGTATCTCAAGCTGCGCGACCATCTCGGCACCTCGGCGTCGAGCGCGCAGTTCTTCACGCTGGTCGCGCGCGCGATGCGGCAGATCCTCGTCGACTACGCGCGCCGCCGCGAGGCGCGCAAGCGCGGGCGCGATTTCACCTGGACCGAGCTCTCCGACGAGCTGCCCGAAGCGAGCCGCGCGCTCGCCGACGTGATCGCGCTCGACGTTGCGCTCGAGGCGCTCGAGCGCGTCGATCCCGAGCTCGGCACGCTGGTCGAGTTCCACGTCTTCGCGGGACTGCCGATGGACGACGTCGCCGCGCTCCGCGGCATCTCGACGCGCACCGCGTTCCGCGAGTGGCGCAAGGCGCGCGCGTTCCTGCTCGAGCGCATCGCCGTCGGCTCGAACGCGGCCTGAGCGCCGCGATGGACGCGCAACGCTGGCGAAGGATCAGCGCGCTCTTCGACGAGATCGTCGAGCTGCCCGAGGCCGCGCGCGACGCAGCGATCGATCGCGCCTGCGCGGGCGATGCGGCGCTGCGCGACGAGCTGGCGGCGCTGCTGCGCCGCGATGCCGACGCCGAGCTCGATGCGCCGACGCTGCTGCACGCGCCGGGGCACGTTGCGCTCGCCTGGGCCGATTACGCCGATCCGGACCTCGGCGAGGAGATCGCCGGGCTCAGGATCGGACGCTGGCGCGTGCTGCGCGAGCTCGGCCGCGGCGGCATGGGCGTGGTCCATCTCGCCGAGCGGGCGGACGGGCAGTTCGAGCAGCGCGCGGCGCTCAAGCTGATCCGCACCGGCGACGACAGCGCCGGCCTTCGACGCCGTTTCCTGCGCGAGCGGCAGATCCTTGCCGATCTCGAGCATCCGAACATCGCGCGCGTGCTCGACGGCGGCATCGCCGACGACGGCCGGCCGTATTTCGCGATGGAATATGTCGACGGCGAGCCGCTCCTGCAGTACGTCGGCGAGCGCAACTGCGACGTGCGCACGCGCCTCAAGCTGTTCCTCGAAATCTGCGAGGCGGTGCAATTCGCGCACCGGCGCCTCGTCGTGCATCGCGACATCAAGCCGTCGAACGTGCTCGTCACGTCCGACGGCACGGTCAAGCTGCTCGATTTCGGCGTCGCGACGCTGCTGAATCCGGCCCTGTCGGACGATACGCAGACGCGCATGCACGCGTTCACGCCGGCGTACGCGGCGCCCGAGCAGCTGCGCGGCGGGCTCGTCACGACGGCGGCCGACATCTACGCGCTCGGCGTTCTCCTCTACGAGCTGCTCTCCGGCGCGCGTCCGTACCGGCTCGACGACACCGCGACGCCGGTCGAATGGGCGCGCCTGATCGACGGCCCGCTGTGCAGCGCGCCGAGCGTCGCCGCCGCGATGCGCGATCCGGAGCGACGCGCGCGCGTGCCGCCGCTGCCGGCGCGCACGCTGCACGGCGATCTCGACGTGATCGTGCTGACCGCGCTCCGCCGCGAGCCCGAACGGCGCTATGCGAGCGTCGAGGCGCTCGCGGCAGACGTGCAGAACTATCTCAACGACCGGCCGATCACGGCGCGCGCCGACAGCGCGCGCTACGTCATCGGCAAGTTCATCGGACGCCACCGCATCGGCACGGCGGCGGCCCTGATTGCGACGCTGGTGCTGTTCGCGGCACTCGGCGCGGCGCTGCTGCAGGCGCATCGCGCGCGCGAGCAGGCGCAGCGCGCGCGCTCGGCCGCCGCGCTTGCGCAGCAGCAGACGCGCCGCGCCGAAGCGGTGCGGCAGTTCCTCGTCGCGGTGTTCGAGCAGACCGAGCCGGACGCGAACCAGGGCAAGCCGCTGACCGCGCACGAGCTGCTCGAGAAAGGCGAGCAGCAGATCGACCGCGGCCCGCACGATGCCGCGCTCGATGCCGACGCCTCGGCGCTGCTCGCCGATCTCTACGAGCAGATCGGCGATTTCGACCGCGCGCAGCAGCTTCTGAAGCGCGCGCTGGCGGCGAGCGAAGGCTCGGCATTGCCCGACGACATCCGCGCGCGCGTGCTCATCGGCGTCGCCGGCGTCGAGGACGACAACGATCAGTACGACGTCGCGATCGCGCACGCGAAGGAAGGCATGCAGCTGCTGCAGGAATCGATGCCGGCGTCGGCCGAGCTCACCGCCAAGGCGCACAACATCATCGCGCACTGCCTGATCGGCAAGGGCGACGGCGATGCCGCCGAGGCGCTCCTGCGCGACGCGCTCGCGCAGGATGTCGCGGCGCTCGGCGATCGCAACGAATCGGTCGCCGAGGAATGGGTCGAGCTCGGCACCGTGCTCGGCAACGCCGGCCGCTTCGACGAAGCCGAGGGCGCGTTCCGGCACGGCATCGACGGCTGGCGCGCGCTCTTCGGCGAGAACAGTTTCCACGTCGCGCACGCGCTCAACGAGCTCAGCAACATGCTGAGCGACAAGGGCGATCTCGCCGGCGCCGAGCGCGCGCTGCGCCGGTCGCTGGCGATCCGCATGGAAACGGTCGGCCCGCAGCATCGCGATACGCTGATCGTGCAGCACAACCTGCTCGTCACGCTGGAGCTCGAGGGGCGCATCGCCGAATCGCTGCCGCAGCGGCTCGCGCTGATCGATCGGGCGAACAATTCGGCGCAGATGCATCCGCCCGATCTCGGCTCGTATTACACCGCGGCCGGCAAGGACCTTCGCGATCTCGGCCGCCTGGCCGAGGCCGACGCGATGCTGACGCGCTCGATCGGCGTCTATGAGACCGCATACGGCAAGGCCAGCGCGCAGAGCGCGAATCCGCTGCGCGCACGCGGCACGACGCGCATGCTCGAAGGCCGCTACGCGGATGCGCAGGGCGATCTGGCCGGCGCGCTCGCGGTCGTGCTCGCGCACGGTTCGGCCGAATCGCCGCAGGTCGCGAACACGCGCGCCGATCTCGGCACGCTGCTGCGTGCCATGCACAGGCACGACGACGCGCTTTCGATGCTGACGCAGGCGAACGCAGCATTCGGCCATATCGGCTCGCCCGATCGCGGGCAGATCGTCGCACTCGCCGGGCTCAGCGAGACCGAGCTCGACGGCGGCGGCACGGCGGCCGCGATCGAGCATGGCCAAGCCTCGCTCGCGCTCGCGCGCAGGATCCTGCCGCCGGGGCACTTCCTGATCGCAACGCCGCTGTTCGCGCTCGCGCGGGCGGAGCTCGCCGTGAATCGCCACGCCGACGCCGAAGCGCTCCTGCGCGAGGCGCTGGCATTGCGCAGGCCCCTGCTGCCGGCGTCGGACCCGCGGGTTCTCGAGGTCGAGGTCGCGCTCGTCGCCGCGCTGGACGGTGAGGGGCGCACGGCGCCGGCCCGCCAGCTGAGGTCCGAGGTGGAGCGGCATCTTCGCTCGCTGCGCACGCCCTATGCGGACGATCTGCGCAAGCGTCTCGCGCCGGCGCCGCGCGCCTGAGGCGCTCGCGGGCGCCTGCGAGGCGTCCCCGCCCAGGAATCTGCCTGAACGATCTCGCTTGTCAGGGTTCCCGCGCCGTTTGCGTTTGTATAGGTACCGCCGGTCACAGCGGTATAACGACAGGGAGATGAGACATGCCTATTTCGAGTCGATCCAGAACGTTGGCGGCAGCGCTGTTGCTCGCCTTGACCTCATCGGCGGCCTTCGCCGGTACCTTCACCTACCACGGTCAGCTGACCGATGCCGGACGCGGCGCCAACGGCAAATACGACATCCAGATTGCGGTCTATCCGTCCGAATCGGCCGCGATTGCGAGCGCTCCGGCGACGACGGTGTTCGGCGTCGACGTGCACAACGGCGCATTCAGCACGGAAGTCGATCTCGGCAATTCCGCCAAGATGGGCTCGTTCGTCGGCGTCGCCGTGCGGCGCGCGGGAACCTCCGAGTTCACGCCGCTCAGCGGCCGCACGCCGGTTGCGCCGGACGGCGTCTGCCCGCCGTCGTGGCTGATAGACGGCAATGCCGGCACGACCGGTGGTGACTACGTCGGAACGACCGATGCGGCGAACTTCCATGTCGGCGTCAACGGCTTCTACACGGCGAACTTCTATACAAGCGGAGGCGTCAGCCTGTCGCCGTACGGCGGTGAGGCGGCGGCCGGCACCTATGCGACGTCGATGACCTACTCGAACGGCGCGGCCGGCGCGTACTCGATCGCCGGCGGCTTCAACGCAGGCACGGTCAACCAGGGCTCGATCGTCTTTGCCGATGAGGGCGGCATCTCCGCAATCACCGATACGGCGCCCGATCAGTTCATCATTTCGGCCACCGGCGGCACGATGGTCAACACCAACACGCTGCTGTTCGGCAGCAGC
>CALFNI010000513.1 GCA_937902695.1 uncultured Rhodanobacteraceae bacterium | reverse complement strand
TGAAGCCGCCGTTGTCGGGCGGATTGTGCGACGGCGTGACGACGATGCCGTCGGCGAGTGCCGCCGTGCGGCCGCGGTTGTGGACGAGAATCGCGTGCGATATCGCCGGCGTCGGCGTGTATTCGTCGCCGCGGGCGATCATCGTCTCGACGCCGTTCGCAGCCAGCACTTCGAGCGCATTGCAGAAGGCCGGCCACGACACCGCGTGCGTGTCGAAGCCGAGGAACAGCGGACCGTCGATGCCGCGGTGCCTGCGGTAGTCGCAGATCGCCTGGCTGATCGCGAGGATGTGGTCTTCGTTGAAGCTCCGTTCGAACGGGCTGCCTCGATGCCCGGACGTTCCGAACGCGACGCGCTGGGACGCAACGGCAGGATCCGGTTTCAGATCGACGTACGCCGCGAGCAGCCTGCCGACGTCGACCAGGATGGATTTCGGCGCCGGTTTTCCGGCGAGCGGGCTGATGCGCTGGGTCATGTGCGTGCGGCCGTGACGGGACGCTCGCGCAACGCGCGATAGCGGCGGATCAATGCGTTGGTGGAGCTGTCGTGCTCGAGCGTCGGCCCGGTGGCTGCCATCAGATCGGCCTTCGTCTGCTTGGCGAGCTGCTTGCCGAGCTCGACGCCCCACTGATCGAACGAATCGATGTTCCAGATGACGCCCTGCACGAACACGCTGTGCTCGTAGAGCGCAATCAGCGTGCCGAGCGTGCGCGGCGTCAATTTCTCCGCGAGAATCGTCGTGCTGGGCCGGTTTCCCTCGCAGGTGCGGTGCGGGACGAGATTCTCGGGCGTGCCCTCGGCGCGCACGGCGTCGGCGGTCTTGCCGAACGCGAGTGCTTCGCCCTGCGCGATCAGGTTCGCGATCAATAGATCGTGCTGGTCGCCGTCGTCGCCGAGCGGCAGCGGATTCAGCGGCTGCCCGAACCCGATGAAGTCGCACGGCACGATGCGCGTGCCCTGGTGCAGCAGCTGGTAGAACGAGTGCTGGCCGTTGGTGCCCGGCTCGCCCCAGTAGATCGGGCCGGTCGAATAGTCGACTGAATCGCCTTCGAGCGTGATGTGCTTGCCGTTGCTTTCCATCGTCAGCTGCTGCAGGTACGCGGGAAAGCGTTTGAGGTACTGCTCGTACGGCAACACGGCGACCGTCGCTGCGTCGAGGAAGTTGACGTTCCAGATCGCAAGAAGGCCCATCAAGACAGGCATGTTGCGTTCGAACGGCGCGCTCGTGAAATGCTCGTCCATGACGTGGAAGCCGGCGAGCATGTCCCGGAAATGATCGGGTCCGATCGCGATCATCGTCGACAGGCCGATCGCCGAATCCATCGAGTAGCGCCCGCCGACCCAGTCCCAGAAGCCGAACATGTGCGCGGTGTCGATGCCGAACGCGCGTACCGCGTCCGCGTTCGTCGACACCGCGACGAAGTGCCTGGCAATCGCGCGCTCGTCGCCGAGGACTCGCAGGCACCAGCGGCGCGCGGCGTGCGCGTTGGTCAGCGTTTCCTCGGTCGTGAAGGTCTTGGAGCAGATGATGAAGAGCGTTTCGGCGGCGTCGAGGTCGCGCGTCGCCTCGACGAAATCCGTGCCGTCGACATTCGACACGAACCGGAACGTCATCTCGCGCGCGCTGTAGCTCCTGAGTGCCTCGTAGGCCATCACCGGGCCGAGATCCGAACCGCCGATGCCGATACTGACCACGTTGCGGATGCGCCGGCCGCCATGCCCTTTCCAGGCGCCGCTGCGCACGTCGTCGGCGAATGCAGCCATCCGATCCAGCACTGCGTGCACGTCCGCGACCACGTCGTGGCCGTCGACGACGATCTTCTCGCCGCGCGGCGCGCGCAGCGCGACGTGCAGGACGGCGCGGTCCTCCGTCCGGTTGATCCTGTCGCCGCGGAACATGGCTTCGATGCGCGACGCCAGCCCGCACGCGTCGGCAAGCCCGCGCAGCAGGCGCAGGGTCCCGGCGTCGACGCGCTGCTTGGAGTAATCGAGATAGAGACCCGCATCCTCGACGACGAGCCGTTCGCCCCGGGCGGGATCGGCGGCGAAAAACTCGCGAAGATGCCGGTGCCCCACGTCGGCGAAATGCTGCTGCAGCGCCCGGTATTGCGGCCGCGCGGTGAGATCGATGCCGGTCATGCGACGCGGTCCTGAGCCGGTGCGATCGTTTCGGCTCTGTCCGCGATGCATTTCAGGAGATCGTTCCAGGCCTTGACGAACGACTGCTCGCCTTCCTTCTGCAGGGTCGAGGCCAACGCATCGACATCCACGCCGGCCCGCGCGACCTGTTCCAGCACCGACTCGAAATTGCCGCCGTCACTCACCAGCGCGCTGCTCAGCCTACCGTGGTCGGCGAACGCGCGCAGCGTCTTCTCGGGCAAGGTATTGATCGTGTCGGGCGCGGCGAGAGCGCCGACATAGAGCGTGTCGGGCGCGGCAGGATCCTTGGTGCCCGTGCTCGCCCAGAGCATGCGCTGCGGCAGCGCACCCGCCCTGGCGAGCTTCTGCCAGCGCGGCGACGCAAGCAGATCGCGATAGGCGCGGTATGTTTGCTGTGCGACGGCGATGCCGAGCAGGTTGTGTTGCGGCGTCGGAAGCTGCTTGTTGGCCGCCACGTCCCAGCGGCTCACGAACAGCGAAGCAACCGAGCCGATCGCGGGCGATTTCCCCGCGGCGATGCGGCGTTCGATCCCACGCATGTAGGCTTCGGCCGCCGCCACGTATTGCGCGCGCGAAAACAGAAGCGTCACGTTGATCGGAATGCCGAGGAAGATCGCTTCCTCGATTGCCGGGACGCCCGCCGGAGTGCCCGGAATCTTCACGAGCAGGTTGTCGCGACCTGCCGCGTCGTGAATCCGCTGCGCGGCCGCGACCGAACCTGCCGTGTCCGACGCCAGCAGCGGCGAAACCTCCATGGATACCCAGCCATCGACGCGGCGGCTCGCCTCGAACGCGGGCCGGAACAGATCCGCCGCACGCCGCAGGTCTTCGAGCGCGAGCTCGATGAAGAGATCCTCGCCGCGGCGCCCTTGCTTCGTCTTCGCGCGAATGCCCGCATCGTAGGCGTGCCCCTCGCTGATCGCGGCATCGAAGATGCTTGGATTCGAGGTCAGGCCCGTCACCGAATAATCAGTGATGTAGCGTGCCAGGGTCCCGTCGTCGAGCATGGTGCGCGTGATGTTGTCGAGCCACAGGCTCTGGCCAAGATCCTTGAGTTGCCGAATGGGATTCATGTCTGCTCCTTGGTCGCGCGCATCGCGCGCGTCATCCATCAGTGTTCTGCCGCGCGCGAGTCGCGCGAGCGTGGCAGGAACGCATCCCTGCCGAGACTGCACAACTCCGCGATGTGATCGATTTGCAGATCCGGATCGGGCGCGGATCCGGGGATCGCCGCAGCCGCGTAATGTCCCTGGCGCACGAACACGGTAGTCACCTTGTCGCCGAATCCCTCCTTGATCTCGGAGAGGAGATCCGGCTTGTCGTCGACCATCACGTAGTGTTCGGCCGGATAGCGCCGCCGGATTGCCGCGAGCGCGTGCTGCTTGTGCAGGTAGATCAGCACGTCGCCGTTCAGTGCGTCCCAGAGGCCGGACCTCTGGATCTTCCGAGGCTGGAAAACGACATCGCCGTCCGAGACGATCACGGGATGGCCGAGCGCGCGCAGGTGGGCAATGGCTGCCAGCGCCTGCGGATAGACCCGATCTGAAAACGGATATTCCAGAAGAAAGCCCGCTATCCGCAGCAACGCGGGGTCATCGTCCATGCCCGCGCGAAAGAGCTGCACCGCACCGAGATAGTCCGCATAGCCGAGCTCGGCGCGTCGCGACGCGTAGATGTCCCAGTAGCGCTTGCACCCGACACGCCCGAACGAACCTTCCAGCCAGGCGTCCAGATCCGCGGCGAACCGGTCGTTGTCGAGCAGCGTGTTGTCGACATCGAGCAGGACGACGAGCCGTTCCGGAGCCGGCGCGCTCAGCATGGGCTGCTCGCTTCGGGCCCGGGATCGTGCCATCCCTCGGCGCCCGCTATTCCGGCGGCTTCCGGTGGGCCCCACGTTCCCGGCTCGTAGGGTCGCACCGCCTCCTCATGATGCAGGGCCTTGTCGACGACGGACCATGCCGCCTCCACGCAGTCGTCGCTGACGAATAGCGAAGCATCGCCGCGCATCGCGTCGCCGAGGAGACGCTCGTAGGGCAGTTTCTCGCGCACCGGGCGATGTCGCGCGATCAATTCGACGCGTTGGCCGCGCATGCCATCGCCCGGCCGCTTGACTCGTGCGCCCTCAGCAATGACGACCTCGGGATTCAGGCGAAATCGGAAGTAATTGGATTCGGGCGTGCCGACCTCGTCGAAGATGCGCGGCGCCGGCTTCATGTCCACCAGCATCTCGGTGGCCGTGATCGGCAGCTCCTTGCCGGCGCGGATCTGGAACGGCACGCCCCGCCAGCGATCGTTGTCGATGCAAAGACGCAGCGCGACGAATGTTTCCACGCTCGAATCCGCCGCGACGCCGTCGATTCCGCGGTAGCCGTCGAACTGTCCGCGGACGACGTGACGGGGATCGATGGGTTGCATGGCGCGAAATACCGCGAGCTTGGCGTTATGCAGCGATCGTGCGTCGGCGTCGGAAGGCGCCTCCATCGCCAGGAGCGAAGTGACCTGCAGAAGATGGTTCTGCAGGACGTCACGGATCGCAC
>CALFNI010000512.1 GCA_937902695.1 uncultured Rhodanobacteraceae bacterium | reverse complement strand
TCTCACGAGTTGGGACACCATCGCCTCCCAACCCTCCCCTTGAAGAGGGCTAAAGATGAGGTCGCGCGCTTTCCGGATGTTGAAGCGCGTCGGCACGGGGCTGTTGCTGATTAGCGCCTTCAGCCTGCTGCTCGACCGCCTCTTCCCGCATCCGCGCCCCGACCCGACCAGCGGCAGCACCGTCGTTCGTGCGCGAGACGGTACGCCGCTCCTCGCGTTTCCCGACAGCGATGGCGTCTGGCGTTACCCGATCAAACCCGAAGATGTCTCGCCGCTCTACATCGAAGCGCTGCTGACCTACGAAGACCGCTGGTTCTACAAGCACCCGGGCGTGAATCCGCTCGCGATCGTACGCGCGGCCGGCCAGGCGATCGTGCACCGCCGGCTCGTCTCGGGCGGCTCGACGCTGACGATGCAGGTCGCGCGCATCCTCGACGGCACGCCGCACAGCGCATTCGGCAAGCTGAAGCAGATGCTGCGTGCGCTGCAGCTCGAAGCGCATCTTTCCAAGCGCGAGATCCTGACGCTCTACCTCGACCGCGCGCCGTTCGGCGGCACGATCGAAGGCGTCGAGGCCGCATCGTGGGCCTATCTCGGCAAGCCGGCCTCGCGCCTCTCGCGCGCCGAAGCGGCCCTGCTCGCCGTGTTGCCGCAATCGCCGAGCCGACTTCGTCCGGATCGCAACGCAGGCGCGGCGCGTATCGCGCGCGACAAAGTGCTCGATCGCATGGCGGCACTGCACGTCTGGTCGCCGGAGGCGGTACGCGACGCGCGCATCGAATCGGTCGCGGCACGCGCGCTGCAGCCGCCGCTCGCCGCGGCGCTGCTCGCGGAACGGCTTCGCGAAGAGCGCCCGCGCGAGCGTCGCATCACGACGACGATCGACGCCGAGCTCCAGCGCGCGCTCGAAGCGCGCGTCGGCGACTACCTCGCGCGGCTGCCGGAGCGCACGTCGGCCGCGCTGCTCGTCGTCGACAACGCGACGCTCGAGGCGCGCGCGTACGTCGGCTCGGCGGTGTTCGGCGATCAGGCTCGCCTCGGCCACGTCGACATGGTGCGCGCATGGCGCTCGCCGGGCTCGACGCTGAAGCCGTTTCTCTATGGCCTCGCGCTCGATGACGGCCTGATCGATTCTGAATCGTTGCTCGTCGACGCGCCGCAATCGTTCGGCACGTATCGGCCGGGCAATTTCGACATGGCCTACAACGGCCCGGTGGGCGCAGCCGAGGCGCTGCGCCTTTCCCTCAACGTGCCGGCCGTCGATCTGCTCGATCGCGTCGGCCCGGCGCGCTTCACAGCAAGGCTGGCAAATGCCGGGCTCGACGTGCGTCTGCCGCGCGGCATGGCACCGAATCTTTCGGTGATCCTCGGCGGCGCCGGCGTTCGCATGGAAGATCTCGTCGGCGCGTACGTCGCGCTGAATCGCGGTGGCGTCGGCGGGCGCGTGCGCTATGTCGGCGACGACGCGAAAATCGAGCGCCGCGTGCTTTCCGACGGCGCCGCGTGGATCGTGCGCGATATCCTCGAAGCGAATCCGCGGCCCGGTTACGCACCCTGCACGTTCGATCCCGGCTCGCGCCCGCGCGTCGCCTGGAAGACCGGCACGAGCTACGGTTTTCGCGATGCCTGGGCCGTCGGCGCGACACGCACATACACGGTCGCCGTCTGGATCGGCCGGCCCGACGGCACGCCGCTGCCGGGCCAGTACGGCGCGGTGACGGCGCTGCCGCTGATGTTCCAGGTGGTCGACAGCCTGCCGCGCTCGGCGATGTCGGCGACGCCCGCGCCGCCGCCCGCGAGCGTCAGCGAAGTCGACGTGTGCTGGCCGCTCGGGCTCGCCTTCGATCCCGCGCACGCCGATCTCTGCCACGCGAAGCGCACGGCGTGGGCGTTGAACGGCGTCGTGCCGCCGACATTGCCCGAACGCGACGCGACGACATGGAGCGCCGGCACGACGCACCTTCGCGTCGACGCGAAAACCGGCGAACGCCTCAGCGCCGCATGCGAGCGCAGCGCCGTCGTCGAGAAAGACATCGCGCGCTGGCCCGCCCTGGCGTACCCGTGGCTTTCGCGCGATCTGCGCCGTCGCGCGAGTTTGCCGCCGCTCGCGGCCGGGTGCGCGCCGGACGGTCTCGCGGCGACGCAGCCGATCCGCATCGACGGCGTCGCCGACCATGCGGCGATCGCGCGCGCGCCGAACAGCGACAAGCCGGCCATCGTGCGCCTGCGGGCGCTGGGCGCGAGCGGCGACGTGCTGTGGCTCGTCAACGGCAAGCTCGAAGGCCAGACGCGCGGCGGCGGCGCGTTCGAGCACGCGTTCGCCGAGACCGGCGACGCGACGATCACGGCGCTCGCGGCCTCCGGCAACTACGCGCAGCTGGAGGTTCGCGTGCTGCGCTAGCCATGCGCCGGTATGCTGCGCCGAAATCTGAAGGCAGATGACCATGGCGAAGAGCGTTCACGAGTCGCAGGAAGATCCGCGCAACCGCGACATCCTGATCTACGTCAACGGCGCGATGAAGAAGCGCGACGAAGCCGTCGTGTCGGTGTTCGATTCCGGCTTCGTGCTCGGCGACGGCGTCTGGGAAGGCCTGC
>CALFNI010000511.1 GCA_937902695.1 uncultured Rhodanobacteraceae bacterium | reverse complement strand
CGCCGAACGCGGCTTCGAGCCGGCCGATCAGGAATCCGCGGAACACGATCTCCTCGCAGATCGCAGCACCCAGCCAGATGCGCGGCATCAGCGCGAGATAGGCCGGAAGATCGCCGCGCACGTAGTCGAACGCGGATAGATCGCGAGGAATCCCGGTGATCGCCTCGGCGATCGGCGTAAGCAGCAGCTTGGAGAAGAAGAGCATCGCGAGGCCAACGAGGACGCCGAGTGCGATCGTGCGCGCGATCGAGCGCGGATGGCCGAGCCCGAGTTCGCGCACCGGCGCGAGCGTCTCGAACGCGACTGCGGCAATCGCGATCGCGGCGGCAATGAAGATCGTGAAATCGGAATCGATCAGCGCGAACACGATCGCGACGAGAGCGATCCAGCAGAGCTGCCGGAGGCGAAACAACACGCCCGGCGTCATTGCGGCATCGGTCACGCGGCGCGCTCTCGCGACGCCAGCGCGGCGCCGATCGCCGCGTCGAGCAGCGCGGAGGTGACGGGCTTGCGCAGGAGTCCATCCATGCCGGCGGCGCGGATCTGCATGTCCTCATCGCCGATCGAGCGCGCGGTTACCGCGATCATCGGCAGATCGGGCTGCACCGCGCCGGCGCGGATCATGCGGGCGAGCTTGAGCCCGTCGATGCCGGGAAGATCGAGATCGAGCAGCGCGATGTCGAAGCGACAATCCTTGAGCTCGACGAGCGCCGCAAGCCCGTTCGCCGCGTGCCGGGCGCGATGGCCCATGCCGGCGAGAAGGCCGAGCAGCACTTCGGCGACGGTCGGTTCGTCCTCGACCAGCAGGATGTCGAGCCCGCCCGCGGCGGTGCTCGGAGTCGCGGCCGCTCGTGCGGCGCCGGCCGGCTGCGCCTCGTAGATCGGCAGGTCGAAGTCGAACGTGCTGCCTTCGCCGAGCGCGGACGTGACCGCGATGCGCCCGCCCATCAGCATCGCCAGATGCTGGCTGATCGAGAGCCCAAGGCCGCTGCCGCCGTAGCGCTTCGTCACGCCTTCGGCCTGCTCGAAGCGGTTGAAGAGCCGCATGCGCACCGCTTCGCTCATGCCGGGACCGGTGTCCTCGACGCGAAAGCGCAGCTGCTCGCCGCCGACGCGCGAGAGCGCGAGCGCGATCCCGCCGCGCTCGGTGAACTTGATCGCGTTGTTCATGAGGTTCAGCAGGATCTGCTTGATCCGGTGCTCGTCGCCCCAGACCGACGCCGGCACGTTCGGCGCGATGTCGACCGCGATCGAAAGCCCCTTGCGCTCGGCAAGCGGATGGCCGAGCGCGGCGACCTCGCGCACGAGCGCGGCCGGATCGAGCTTGCGATCGTCGAGCGCGAACTTGCCGGCCTCGATGCGCGCGATGTCGAGGCTGTCGTTGACGAGCCGCAGCAACAGCTCGCCAGACTGGTGGATCGCCTTCGCATAGCCGCGCTGGCGCTCGTCGAGCGGCGTCGACAGAAGGAGCTCGCTCATGCCGAGGACGCCGGTCATCGGCGTGCGCACCTCATGGCCCATCGTCGCGAGGAAATTGGACTTGGCCTCGGCAAGCTGCTCGGCGCTCTTGCGCCGCGTCTCGGCGAGCGCCAGCGCGTGACGGCGCTTGATGCGCATGCGATACGCATAGAGCAATGCGAGCGCGACGCCGATGAGCAGGAGCGCATAGGCGACGAACGCCGACGGACGCGCCCACATCGGCGGCGCGACCGTGACCGGGATCGGATCGAGCGCATTCCAGGCGCCGTCCGCGTTCGACGCGCGGACCTGCAGCGTGTACGAGCCGGATGGCAGCTGCGAATACGTGCGCTCGCCGCGCGCCGAATCGATCCATTCCGGATCGAAGCCGGCCATCTGGAAGCGATAGCGGTTCGAGCCGGGATTGGCGTACGACAGCGCGCGCGCGGTAATCGTGAGATCGATGTCGTCGGCGAGCAGCTCGACCGGCGCGCCGGGATCGAGCGCGACCACGCGTCCGCCCCGGCGCACGCTGAGGCCGACCAGCTGCAGCGGCGGCGCGGGCGTATCGAAATGGAGGTGCGCGGGATCGAATGCGACGACGCCGTCTTCGGAGCCCGCGTACAACGTGCCGTCGCTGCCGCGAGCGAGCGCGCCTTCGAGGAACTCCTGGCTCGGCAGGCCGTCGCTGGTGTTGAAGCGGCGGATCACGCGCGTGCGCGGATCGGCGCGCCAGAGTCCGCGCGACGACGTGACCCAGACCGCGCCGTCGGCCGAGATCGCCATTGCGGTCGCGCGCATCGTCGGCCAGTCGTCTGCCGATTCGAACCGGAGCGAGCGCAGCGCCGTGACCCCGTCGATGCGATAGCGCTCGAGCGCGCCCAGCCGATGCAGCCACAGCTCGCCGTCGGCGGCGAAGCCGAGCGCGTCGATGCGCTCGTGCGGAATGCCGGCGATCGACACGAATGCGCCCTGCGCCTCGTCGAGCCGCTCGACGCCGCTGCTGGTCGCGATCCAGGGGACGCCCTTCGGATCGAGCGCGAGCGCGTTGATGTCGGCATCGCCGAGCGTCTTCTCGGTGACCGTGTAGCGGCGCAGCACGCGCGGCACGCCGCCCGACTCGGGCGCCGCGAGCAGCGAGACGCCGCCGCCGAGCGAGACCGCCCAGACGTCGCCGTCGCTCGCATGCACGAGCTTCGTCACGTGCCCCGGCGGCGGCAGCGCATCGACGCGCGTCAGGTCGACCGGCACCGCGACCGACGATCCGTCGGCGAGATTCCGCAGCGAAAGCCCGTTGCGGTCGCCGAGCCAGAGGCGGCCATGGTGCTCGGGAAGGATTGCGGTCAGGAAGCTCGATGCATCGACCGCACCGCGCACCCGCCGCTCGATGGTTCCGGTGACGGGATCGATGCGGTCGAGCGAGCCGTTCGCGGTCGCGACCCAGGCTGCGTTGTCGTCGTCGAGCGCGATCGCGCTCACGCGCGGCGAGCTGAGGCTCGCCGCCTCGCCCGGCACGTGGCGAAAGCTCGCGAAATCGCGCCAGTGCGGCGGAAGATGCGCCAGACCCGCGCCGTCGAGCCCGAACCACGTGCCGCCTTCGGCATCGAGCATGATGTCCTGCACGCGCACGGACGGCATCGTGCCGGCGACCGATTCCTCGCCCGCATAGCGCAGCACGCGGTCGCCGTCGATCTCGACGACGCCGTTGAGCGTGCCGACCCAGATCTCGCCGCCGGCGCCGCGCGTCATGCTGACGATCGAAAGCGGCGGCGTCGCATCGGCGGCGACTTCGCCGAGATAGTCGAGGCCGGCGCCTACGCGGAAAAGACCCTTGCGCGTGCCGACGAGCATGCTGCCGTCGTCTTCCGGCACGAATGCCCAGACCACCGAGCCGCCCTTGCGCTGATCGAGCGGCGGAATCGCGACGTGCACGATGCGGCCGTCGCCTTCGCGCACATCGAGCCCGGCGTCGGTGCCGATCCATAGGCGCCCGCCCTTGTCGGCGCGCAGGCTGACGATGTTGCTCGAGCGCAGGCTCTCGGGTTTCTCGGCGTCGTGGTCGACGTGCAGGAAACTCCCGTCCGCCTGCAGCGCATTGAGGCCGCCGAGGTAGGTGCCGACCCAGATCGTGCCGTTCGTGTCCTCGGCAAGCGCCCAGACGTCGTCGTTGCCGAGCGTCTTCAGGTCGTTCGGCACATGCCTTCGTTGCGTGAAGTGCTCGCCGTCGGGCTCGAGCCGGTTGAGCCCGGAGCCTTCGCCGCCGCACCAGAACGTGCCCTTGCTGTCGATCAGCAGCGTGGTGATCTTGTTGCTGCCGATCGAATGCGGGTCGGACGGATCGTTGCGAAACACATGGAAGCTGACGCCGTCGTAGCGCGCGAGGCCGTCGTAGGTGCCGATCCAGAGGAAGCCGGCGCGATCCTGCACGATCCGATAGACCGTGCTCGACGGCAAGCCGTCGGCGACGCCGGTCATGACGAACTGCGGCGGTGCCGGCGGCGGTCCAGCCGCGGCGATGCGCGCGATCGCCGCCAGCGCGAGCGCGGCGACCAGCGACGGCGTGGAAAAGCGATACATGTATCCCTCCGGGCGGTGATACTGCCATGGGGCGGGCTCTGCCGCAGCATGCGGCCGGGTTTGGCTGACAGGCCGCCATGGCCTGGAGCCCAAGCGGCGCGATCCCTCGCGCCGCCCGCGCGCGGCGCACCGGTGATCCGTCCGTCCTCGTCGTCGCGTCAGAGGGGCGCAAGGGCACGCCTGAAACCAAAAAGCGAAGCGACGAGCCTGGCCGGCAAATCGCTGCGGTTAGAATGAGTCGTGTCGTCGCCGCGCCTGCCACTGCGCCTGGTCTTTCTCGCCGCGCTTGCGATCGGGGCGGCGCTCGCGCTCGGGCTCGTCGTCGCCGCGCTGAACAGCGTGCTCGAGTTCTACCAGCGGGTGTCCGAGCTTCCGGTCTGGTTGCGCGTTCCGCTGATCGTGCTCGGCGCGGCGCTGCTCGTCGCGATCGGCTGGCTGATCTGGCGGCTCGCCCGGCCGGCCGCGCGCGTGGCCGGCACAACGGCGCCTGCGGTCTCGCGAAGCGAAGTCGAATCGCGCATCGGCGGCCTTCGCGCGCGCAAGGCAGAGACCGCGGCGCTCGAAGCGGAGCTCGTCGAGCTCGACCGGCGGCGCCTCGGCGGCGACGTGCAGGTCGCGCTGTTCGGTGAGATCTCGACCGGCAAGTCGAGCCTGATCCGCGCGCTCGCGCCGGATGCGGCGCCCAACGTCGACGTGCGCGGCGGCACCACGCGCGCGGTTGCGCATTTCCGCGGCCGCCTGCCGGATGGGCGCGAGCTCGTGCTCGCCGACGTGCCGGGCAGCGCGGAGGTCGAGGGGCGCGTGCGCGAGCAGATCGCACGCGACGAGGCGCTGCGCGCGCACGCGGTCGTCTACGTCACGGCATCCGATCTCACGCGCGCGCAGGCTGCCGAAATCGGCTGGCTATCCCGGTTTGGAAAGCCGCTCGTGATCGCCGTCAACAAGGCCGATCAGTACGACGACGCCGAAGTCGCTGCGCTGCTCGGCACGATCGAACGGCGCTGCGACGCGCGCGCAGCCGCCGTGGTCGCGATCAGCGCAGGCGGCAGCGAACGTTACGAGCGCACGCTCGCCGACGGGCGCCGCGAGCGCGTCGAGCGCGAGCGCGTGCCCTCGATCGCGCCGCTCGTCGCCGCCCTCGAACGCCTGACCGCGCCGGGTGCCGATGCGCTCGAACCCGCGCGAGAGGCCGCCGTGCTCGCCGAAGTCGGACGGCGCAGCGATGCGCTCGCGCGCGAAACGGCGGCGCGCGAATCGGCCGAGACGGTCGCGAAATACACGCGCCGCGCGGTCATCGGCGCGCTCGCCGCGGTCGCGCCGGGCAGCGACATCCTGATCCAGGGCGCGCTCGGCACCGCGCTCGTGCGCGAGCTCGCGCGCATCCACGGCGTGCCCGTGCGCGAGCTCGACGTCGAGGCGCTGCTCGCGCGCCTCGGGCTCACGGTGCGCAACACGACCGCGATCGTGCTGGCGATCGCGGGCAACGCGCTGAAGGCGTTTCCGGGCCTCGGCACGCTCGGCGGCGGCATGCTGCACGCGGTTGCGTACGGCCTCGTCTTCGACAGCCTCGGGCGCGCACTCGCAGCGACGCTCGCCGAACGCGCCGAGCTCGACGCCGCCGACATCGAGACGCGCGTGCGCGTGCTGCTCGCCGAGCCCGCGCGCGAGCGCATCGAGCGCGTGGCGCGCCTCGCGCTCGAAGCCGCCCGGGACGGCACTCAGCGCGCGCGAGGGTAATCACCCAGCGGACGCTGCGTTCAGCGCGCGCAGGTGGCAGCGGCCACGCGTTTTTGCCAAGCTGCGGGCATGGACACCTCGCTGCGCATCGTCGCCCTCGCGGCATCAGCTGCCGTCTGCGCATGGTCGCCCGATGCACGCGCGGCACCCGAGACTTACCGCTTCGATCCCGTGCACACGCAGATCTGGTTCGCCGCCAGCCACGAGAATCTTTCGCATCCGCTCGGACGCCTGCGCGTCAAGGACGGCTGGTTCCAGTTCGATCCCGACGACATCGCGAGCGCGAAGGTCTATGTCGAGATCGATCTCGCCTCGGTCGACATGGGCGATGCGAAGTGGAGCGATGCGATCCGGTCCGGCCAGTTCTTCGACACCGGCCGCTTTCCGACCGCGCGCTACACGATCACGATCGGCACGCCTAAGTACAAGACGAGCGGCACGATCCGCGGCCAGCTGACACTGCAAGGCGTCAAGAAGTCCGTAGACGTCGACTTTCGCTTCAACCGCGTCGGCAACGATCCGTACACGTTCAAGCGC
>CALFNI010000510.1 GCA_937902695.1 uncultured Rhodanobacteraceae bacterium | reverse complement strand
CGCGCACCAGGCCAAACACCATGCCGAGCAACCGGTCGCTGCCCGACAGCCCGCTGCCTTCGACCAGCTTTCGCATCAGGAAACCGACGATCGCACCTGCGATGAGCACCGTGACGAAACAGAGCACGTAAGCCAGCAGCACGCGCACCGACGGCGTCGATATGCTGGCGGAAAACCGATCCGCAAGGGGCGGACCGAACATCCACGCGGCCCAGAACGCCAGTATCCAGCACACCAGCGCCAGCACCTCGCCGATGAAGCCCCGCCAGAGGCCCATCAATACGGAGAGGGCCAGCACGGCGAGGATGGCGTAGTCGGCCCAGTTCATGTGGACGCCGGGATTGGGGATTCGGGATTCGGGATTCGGGAAAGCGGGAAATCCGCGGAGCGCGGCTGCCGGCTTCTCCGAATCCCCAATCCCGAATCCCCAATCCCGGCCTTTCTCACTGCTGCGTCACCACCATGCCGTCCATCTTGAGCTTGTCCTTGATGCGGCCCTTCAGCTTGTCCGCGTTGCCGCGATCGGCCTCGGGCCCTGCGCGCACGCGCCAGAGCGTGCCCGTTTCGGCGCCCACCTTGTCGACAAAGGCGACGAAGCCGGCGGCCTTGAGGCGATCGCGCACCTTGTTCGCTTCTTCGACGGTCTTGAAGGCGCCGAGCTGCACGGCCCAGCCGCCCGCGCGATTGGCCGGGAGCGCAGTCGGCGGCGCATCGGCTTTCGCGTCGTCGGCGAGCTGCACGACGCTGCTCGCGACCGTCGGATTCATCTGCTTGATGCGAAGACGTACCGCCTCGGCTGCCGCGCGATCCTCGTAGGGTCCGACGCGAACGCGCGACGCCGCCTTGCCCTGCGCTTCGCTCGCTTCGGTGAACGCGGGCAGGCCGCCCTGCTTCAGCGTCGCGACGAGATCGTCGGCATTCCTGGCAACCGTGTAGACGCCCAGATGCACGTAGAAGCGGCCGTTCGCGGCGCGACCCGGTGCGTTGTCGGCCATCTTCGGCGCGTCGCTCTTCGCCGGCGCGGTCTCGGTTTTCGGCGGCGCCGCCGTCGCGCCCGGCGCGGTCGTCACCGGCTCGGTCGGCTGCGGAATCTCGGCGGGCCGTGCCGGCGTCTCGACGGTCGCGAGCGGCGTGTTCGTCACCGGCTCGGTCGCGCCCGCCTGTGCATTCTTCGCCGCATCGGGGGTCGCATCGACCGGCAGCACGCGATTCTGGAACTCGCGGTCGGGCGCGGGCGGAATCGCGAGATTGACCGTTTCGGACGTCTGCTGCGGAGCCGGGCCGGAGAGGAACATCGGCACGAAGATGACCGCGAGCGCGATCAGCACGACCGCGCCGAGCAGACGTTGTTTCAGCGACAGATCCATAAGGGATGCCCAGCGCGCGGAAGTCGGCGCGATTATACCCGCCCGGGTCGCTTTATCGGCACTGACCGCGCCGCGTCAGCGCGCGACGAGGCGGCGCTCGTCCGCGAACGTCAGCGCGGCCGCGGCGACGAAGAACGAGCCGAACGCGACGACGCGGTCGGCGCTTGCGGCGCGATCGAACGCAGCCGCGAGCGCGAGCGCCACGGCATCGTGCACGCCCGCAACTGCAACGCCTTCCACGCGCTCGACCAGCGCGCTCGATGTGAGTCCGCGCGGCGAATCGTTCGAGAGTCCGGCGAGATGCCACGCGCCGATTGCGGCGGCGAGCGGCTCGACGATGCCGCGCACGTCCTTGTCGTCGAGGGCGCCGAACACGGCGAACGTGCGTCCGCGCGCGGGGTGCGCATCGAGCCATCGCGCGAGCACGCGCGCCGCCTGCGGGTTGTGCGCGACGTCGACGATCAGCTCGGGCGCGCCCGCGAACCGCTGCAGGCGCGCGCCGACACGCGCGTCGGCGACGCCGCGGGCAATCGCATCGGCATTCCAGCCGAGCCGGTCGCGCAGCGCGTACAGCGCCGCGATCGCCGCGGCCGCGTTCGCGTGCTGGCACGGCGCGTCGAGCGTCGGATGGGGCAGCGCGAGCTCGACGTCGCCGCTCTGCCAGTGCCAGCCGTCCGCGCCGATGCGCGCGAAAAAATCGCGCGAGGCGATGCGCACGTCCGCGCCGATGCACCCGGCGGCGTCGAGCAGTCCGCGCGGCGCATCGCCGTCGCCGATGATCGCCGGCCTTCCCGCGCGGAAAACGCCGGCCTTTTCGCGTCCGATGCTGTCGCGATCGTTGCCGAGCCAGTCCTGATGGTCGATGTCGACCGTGGTCACGACCGCGGCATCGGCGTCGATGAGGTTCACGGCGTCGAGCCGTCCGCCGAGCCCGACTTCGAGCAGCGCGACGTCGAGCCCGGCGTCCGCGAACAGCACGAGCGCCGCGAGGGTGCCGTATTCGAAATAGGTCAGCGCGACCTCACCGCGCGCGCGTTCGATGCGCTCGAACGCGGCGACGAGCGCGGCGTCGGTGGCTTCCGCGCCATCGATGCGCACGCGCTCGTTGTAGCGGAGCAGGTGCGGCGAGGTGTAGGCGCCGACGCGCCTGCCGTCCGCGCGCAGCATCGCTTCGAGGAACGCGACCGTGGAGCCCTTGCCGTTGGTGCCGCCGACCGTGATCACGGTGCGCGCCGGCGACGGCGCGCCGAGCCGCTGCCAGACCGCGCGCACGCGATCGAGGCCGAGCTCGATCGCGCGCGGATGGACGCGTTGCTGGTAGTCGAGCCAGTCGGAGAGGCCGGGATTCGGGATTCGGGATTCGGGATTCGGCAAAGCGTGGCTTCCGCAAGAAGAGGCGTTGCGTTCTTTCGAATCCCGAATCCCGGCTCTTACCGCATCAAAATCCGCCGCGGCTTGACCGGAAACTTGCCGCGCCAGTACTGGATCAGCACGAATCCGATCGCCATGCCGCCGAGGTGCGCGAAATGCGCGACGCCGGCCGACGTGCCGGTCACGCCGAGGAACAGCTCGACCGCGCCGTAGCCGATCACGAACAGCCACGCCGGCATCGGGATCGGCGGAATCAGCAGCATGATGCGCGCGTGCGGATACATCATGCCGTAGGCGAGCAGGAGGCCGAAGATGCCGCCCGAGGCGCCGAGCGTCGGGTAGTAGCCGCCGGTGACATACGCCGTCACCAGAAGCTGCGCGACCGCGGCGCCGATGACGCAGACGAAGTAATAGAGCGCGAACGGGCGCGAGCCGAACAGACGCTCGATCGGGCCGCCGAACATCCAGAGCGCGAGCATGTTGAAGGCGATGTGCGTCAGCCCGCCGTGCAGGAAGCTGTACGTGAGGAGCTGCCACACCTCGAAGCCGGGCACGTCGGCGTATTGCGAGGGCCCCAGCGGCCAGAGCGCGAAATGCACGATCATGGCGTCGCTGCCCTGCATCTGCAGCAGCATCTGGAGGAGATACACCGCCACGTTCGCGATCAGGAGCGCGCGCGTGACGGGAGGCAGGTCGAAGGGCATCCGGGAGTCTCGGGATCGGGGCGGCGAATTGTGGCACGCGCGGGAGCGGCGCGACCCACGGCGGAAGATTCCGCCACCGGACGCCCGATTCAAGCCGGACGCCCCGCGCCGTCAGTCGGGCGAGGGGCCGGTATCGAAGTCGTCGGCGAAGATGCCGTCGACGACCGTGATCGAGCCGCGCATGCCGTTGGTCAGGTTGCCGTGCTGGTCGCAGAAGTAGCCGAACGTGCCGATCTGGCTGAAGCGCACGACGACGCTCCACGGCGTGTCGCTCGGCGCGTTGTTCGTCGTGCAGTTGACCGAGCAGA
>CALFNI010000509.1 GCA_937902695.1 uncultured Rhodanobacteraceae bacterium | reverse complement strand
TCAATTGCGTGGCGCGGCTGGGCTGGCTCGACCGCATGACCCAGTTCAAGGAAAAGTCCGGCAAGCACAAGGAGCGCTCGTCGGTCGGGCTCTACACCTATCCTCTGCTGATGGCCGCCGACATCCTGGTCTACAAGGCCACCCATGTGCCGGTGGGGGAGGACCAGAAACAGCATCTGGAGCTGGCGCGCGACATCGCCCAGAAATTCAACAATGACTTCGGGGCGGCGGACTTCTTTCCCCTGCCCGAACCGGTGATCACCGGGACCGCGACGCGGGTGATGAGCCTGCGCGATGGATCAAAGAAGATGTCCAAGTCCGAAGAGAGCGATGCCAGCCGCATCAACCTGACCGACGATGCCGAGGCGATTGTGGGCAAGATCAAGCGCGCCAAGACCGATCCCCTCCCCCTGCCCGCCTCGAAGGATGAGCTGAAGGGCCGCCCGGAGGCCGAAAACCTGCTCAACATCTATGCCGCCCTGGCCGAACAGGATCGCGACACTGTGATCGCCCAGTTCGCCGGGCAGCAATTCTCGGCCTTCAAGACTGCGCTCGCCGACCTGACCGTTGCCAAGCTGGAACCGATCAACAGGGAAATGCGGCGGCTGCTGGCCGATCCAGCCGAGATCGACCGAGTCCTGCATCCCGGTGTTCATGCCGAACGCGCCGGTCGGCGAATTGAGATGCGCGGCGTCACCGGCGATGAACACGCGGCCGCCGCCGTAACTGTCAGCCAGCAACTCGCGTCGCACCCACGGCATCACCGACAGGATCTCGAAATCGAATTCCTTGCCCATCGCGCGGACGAGCAGGGCGCGGATTTCCCCTTCCGACAGGGTGCGCGGGGTTTCGTCGCCGACCACCGAGAAGCGGAAGCGGTCATAGCCGTCGATGGCGACCAGCGTCGCGCGCACGATCTCGTCCTCGCGGTCGATGACGAGCTTCCCGTCCTTGTCGATCACGAGCTTCAGAAAATCCAGCACGTTGCGCGCGTACAGCGCCGACGCGTCGGCCGCCACGAGCGCCGGCAGGTTCGGTTCGCCGATGATCGTCACGCCGTGCTTGATCACCGTCTTGCCGAGCTCCGTCAGCGGGCAGTTGCCGCCCTGCTCGATGGCCATGTCGACGATCACGGAGCCCGGCTTCATGGCGCGTACCGTCTCTTCCGAAATCAGCACGGGCGCCTTGCGGCCGGGGATCAGCGCCGTCGTGATGACGATGTCGGCCAGCTTCGCGCGCTCGTGCACGAGTTCCGCCTGGCGCCGCATCCAGTCGGCCGGCATCGGGCGCGCGTAGCCGCCCGCGCCCTTGGCGATCTCGCGTTCCTCGTCGGTGAGGAGCGGCACGTCGATGAACTTGGCGCCCAGCGATTCCACCTGCTCCTTCACGGGCGGACGGACGTCGGACGCTTCGATGACGGCGCCCAGGCGTTTCGCCGTCGCGATGGCCTGCAGGCCGGCGACGCCGACACCCATGATCAGCACGCGCGCCGCTTTCACGGTGCCGGCGGCCGTCATCAGCATCGGCATGAAGCGTTGATACGCGTTCGCCGCCATGAGCACGGCCTTGTAGCCGGCAATGTTGGCCTGGGACGACAGCACGTCCATCGACTGGGCGCGCGTGATGCGCGGCGCCGCTTCCAGCGCGAACGCGGTCAGGCGCTGCCGCGCCAGCGCGGCCAGGTTGTCGGCGTCGAACGGGTTCAGCATGCCGACGAGGGCGGCGCCCGGCGTCATCTGCGCGCGCTCCCCGGCATCCGGGCTGCGCACCTTCAGGACGAGATCGGCCCCGAGGGCCTCTTGCGCAGTCCCGATGCGGGCGCCGGCGGCGACGTAGGCGTCATCGATCACGGAAGCATGCACGCCGGCGCCGGATTGCACGATCACTTCGTGCTGGGCAGCCAGCTTTTTGACGGTTTCGGGAGTCGCTGCGACACGTGTCTCGCCCGGCCTCGATTCGGCCGGCACACCAATTCTCATAATGCCTCCGTATAATTGATAAACTGTCCACAATCTAGCATGTAATGCCCCCGATCAATACAGATGAGTGGTTTTTCGTCAACAGATCGGCAATTCTCGTGGCATAGCCCGCGAGAACCTAGACGAATGCACAAGATTTTTGTTTCATATCAATATTCAAACTTGTCCGGAACTGTTGCACCGCAGCGTGCGCCCGAGCAACGCACGTTCCATCAAGGTAGAATGTCGGCTCACTACAAGGACGCGCATGACCCATACCTTCAGACCGTCAGTCACCGTCGCCGCGATCATCGAGCGCGATGGCCGCTTTCTGCTGATCGAAGAGGAAACCAGCGACGGCATCCGCCTGAACCAGCCTGCCGGCCACCTCGACCCGCACGAATCGCTCGAACAGGCGGTGATCCGCGAGGCGATGGAAGAGACGGCGCACGAATTCATCCCGGTAGCCCTCGTCGGCATGTACCTGTCGCGCTACCACTCGAAATCGCGCGGGCATGACGTCACGTACCTGCGTTTCACGTTCTGCGGCAAGGCCGGCAGGCAGTTCGACCAGGCGCTGGACCATGGCATCCTGCGCACCTTGTGGCTGACGCGCGACGAGCTGGCCGCGTGCCAGGAGCGCCACCGCAGCCCCATCGTGCTGAAGTGTGTGGACGATTACCTGGCGGGCAGGCGCACGCAGCTCGACCTGTTGTACACGGACCACTCGGTCTTCGAAAACGGACTCACCATCAAACCGGACGTAACCTGAAATGAGTAAAAAGAAAGTCGTGATCGGGATGTCGGGCGGCGTCGACTCCTCGGTCGCGGCCTGGATGCTGAAGGAACAGGGATACGAGGTCATCGGCCTGTTCATGAAGAACTGGGAAGACGACGACGATTCCGAATACTGTTCCACGCGCCAGGACTGGATCGACGCGGCCAGCGTGGCCGACGTCGTCGGCGTGGACATCGAGGCGGTCAACTTCGCCGCCGAATACAAGGACCGCGTGTTCGCCGAATTCCTGCGTGAATACTCGGCCGGCCGCACGCCGAACC
>CALFNI010000508.1 GCA_937902695.1 uncultured Rhodanobacteraceae bacterium | reverse complement strand
CGTGCAGCCGCAACCGCCGCACACACGTGCGCGAGATACATCGGCTCGTTCCTCCGATGCGACGGCTTCGGATGCAGGTCGCGCGGCAGGAGATACGGCGCGTCGGTCTCGATCATGAGCCGATCCGACGGAATCAGCCTCACGATCTCGCGAAGATGCAGCCCGCGCCGCTCGTCGGAAATCCAGCCGGTGATGCCGATATGGAACCCGCGATCGAGGCACGCGACGAGCTCGTCGCGCTCGCCCGTGAAGCAATGCACGACCGCACGGGAAATGCGGCCCTGCACGTTGTCGAGGCACGCGATGAAATCGGCGTGCGCATCGCGCTGGTGCAGAAAGAGCGGCTTGCCCGTGTCGATCGCGATCGCGAGCTGCCGTTCGAACGCGGCCACCTGCGCCGCGTGCGGCGAGTAGTTGCGGAAATAGTCGAGTCCCGTCTCGCCAATCGCGCGCACTTCGTCTGCGCTCGCGAACTCGCGCAGCAGCGCGTCGGTGGCGTCGTCGTAGTCGTGCGCATGGTGCGGGTGGACGCCAGCCGTCGCATAAAGGAACCCTCGATGGGAGCGAGCAAGCTCCAGCGCCGCGCGGCTGCCGCCCGCGCTCGCGCCGGTCACCACGATCGTGCCGACGCCGTGGCCGCGCGCCCTGTCGAGCACCGCGTCGAAATCGGCGCGGAACGACTCGTGCGTCAGGTTTGCGCCGATATCGACCAGTTCCACGTCTTGATGCCCCATGCCCGCAAGGCCCGCGATTATGCAAGACCCGCCCCGGGCCGCGAACGGGCGCCGCAGTTCACTGCGGTTTAATTTTCGACCCACTATGCTGAGCCGCCTTCAACGAGGGGAAATACCGATGAAAGCCCTGATTCGAGTGACGCTCGCGCTCGCCGCCGTCGTCGTCTGCCCGTTCACGTTGGCCGAACCGGCCAAGCTCCCGCCGCAAGCCGCGCAGGCTCACGCCTCGGCGAGTCTCGCGCACCGGCAAAAGCTCGCCGACCTGATGAAACAGTCGCGCGCGGCGCAAGCCGGTGCCGGCGTCAATGCGGTCACCTCGACGACGCTGTCGGGCCCGCGCGTCGCGAACCCGTACCGCGCCTATCCGCCGAGCTGCCTCGCCGATCCGCTGCCCGATACGCCGAGCGGCCCCGCGACGACGTTCCAGATGCCGCTCTATTCGCGCGACTCGGGCGGCAACCCGGTGACGCCCGAAACGGTCACGATCACGATCTGGCGCATGGCCTGCAGCAGCAGCACCAACCTCACGCCCTACAACACCGACCACGGGGCGAACGCGGCGCTGCTGATGCGCATCGAGCGCGACAGCTCGGTCGACGGGAACACCGATGCGTTCCCGACGTTTCCGTTCCTGACGTCGAACCAGGCCAACACGACCGGCAACCTCGTGCGTGCGGCGATGGAGCCGAACACGGTCGTCTCCGACGGCCCGTTCGATGCACCGGTCTACGTCAGCACGACCTACGTGCTCGAGAACTATCCGTACGCGGGCTCAGGACTGACGTACTTCAACTACGACTTCACGCTCGACATCGATCCGGTCATCGATGCGAGCTGCACCGGCTGCCAGTCGATCGACATCAACGGCTACCGGCCGAACGCGCATGACTATCCGGCCGCGTCGCAGAACCTCCCGATCGATGGCTACATGAGCAGCGCGTATTTCGATCCCGCGCACAACGGCGAAGGCTTCCTCGTCGACGTCTACGACAATCCCGATGGCCTGACGCGCACGGTCTTCGCCGCGTGGTACACCTATGATCCGCTCGGCCTTCCGTTCTGGCTGGTCGCGCAGGGCTCGGTGCAGGTCGGCGCGAACGCGATGACCGGACAGCCGGTCTACTACTTCACCGACGGCGGATTCGCCGGCGATTTCGGTTCGACCTCGACGCTGCACAACTGGGGCACGATCTCGATGAGCTGGCCCAACTGCAACAAGCTCACGTTCACGTACAACGGCGCGACCGACCCGGCGGTCGTCGACGGCCCCGCCGGCAGCGGCACGCGCAACTGGGTGCGCATCAGCGATATCAACGGGCTCAATTGCGAATAGCGTTCGCACGCCCCATGGCACGACCGATCCCGCCCGCGTGGCGGGATCGGCGTTTCTGGCGCCGCGTTGCTCCGTCGCGCGGCGGTGCAGCACACTCCGGCGCGTGACCGCACGCGCCGACTTCCCGATCGCCCCGCTGCTCGACGCCATCCGGCGCTCGCTCGATGGCCATCCGCGCCTCGTGCTCGAGGCGCCGCCCGGCGCCGGCAAGACGACGCAGGTGCCGCCCGCGCTGCTGGACGCGGCATGGCTCGGCGGACGCAGGATCGTCATGCTCGAACCGCGCCGCATCGCCGCGCGCGCGGCGGCCGAGTTCATGGCCGCGCAACGTGGCGAAGAGGTCGGCGCGACGATCGGCTACCGCATCCGGCTGGAGAGCCGCGTCTCGGCGGCGACGCGCATCGAGGTCGTCACCGAAGGCATCCTGACGCGCATGATCCAGGACGATCCCGAGCTCACCGGCATCGGCGCGATCCTCTTCGACGAGTTCCACGAGCGGCATCTCTCCGGCGATCTCGGTGCCGCGCTGGCGCTCGACGTGCAGGCCAGCCTGCGGCCGGATCTCCGCCTCGTGGTCATGTCGGCGACGCTTGCGGGCGCGCGCGTCGAGCGCTGGCTCGATGCGCCGCGCATCGCGAGCGAAGGCCGCGGATTCCCGGTGCGCATCGTGCATCCGCCGCTGCGCGGCAACGACGATCCGACCGCGCTGCGTCGCGCGGTCACGCAGGCGCTCGCCGAGAACGAAGGCGACGTGCTCGTGTTCCTGCCCGGCAAGCGCGAGATCGAGCAGGCCCGGTCGACGCTATCGACCACACTCGCCACCGCAGAACCCCTCTCCCGCGCGCGGGAGAGGGGCAGGGGTGAGGGCAATCTTGCTTCGACCTCACCAACGCACATCGACTTCATCGCGCTCCACGGCGAGCTCTCGGTCGCCGACCAGCACGCCGCGCTCGCTCCGGCGAGACCCGGCGCCCGCCGCGTGATCCTCGCGACGAACGTCGCCGAATCGAGCCTGACGCTGCCCGGCATCCGCGCCGTCGTCGATACCGGCCTTGCGCGCGAGCCGCGCTTCGATCCGAGCTCGGGCTTCACGCGCCTTGAGACGGTATCGATCTCGCAGGCCTCGGCCGACCAGCGCGCCGGCCGCGCGGGCCGGCTCGGGCCCGGTACGTGCTACAGGCTGTGGCCCGAAAGCCGGCGCCTCGATCCCGACCGCACGCCGGAAATCGCGCAGGTCGAGCTCTCGCAGCTCGCGCTCGAGCTCGCGGCGTGGGGTGCGGCGGATCTCCGCTGGCTCGACGCGCCGCCGCCCGGCGCATTCGCGCAGGGCCGCGACCTGCTCGATGCGCTCGGCGCGCTCGACCGCGACGGACGCATCACGGCGCTCGGCCAGCGCATGCGTGCCGCCGCGATGCATCCGCGCCTCGCCGCGATGATCGCTCGCGCGGACGCCGCGCACGCCGCGTTCGCGTGCGATCTCGCCGCGCTCGTCGAAGCGCGCAATCCGCTGCGCGGCGTGCCGACCGACGATTTTCGCGCGCGTGCGCGCGCACTGCGCGCATGGCGCACGCGCGATCGCGCGGCCGCACGCGACATCGGCGCCGACACCGGCGCGCTCGCTTCGATCGCGCAGGTAGCCGACGCATCGCGACGCCGGCTCGGCATTCGCGACGCACACGCGAGCGCACCGGACGATCTCCTCCACGCCGGCAACCTGCTGCTGCATGCCTATCCCGACCGCATCGCGCGTCAGGACGCGGCGAACCCGCGCCGCTACCGGCTGGCAAACGGCCGCGGCGCGCGGCTTCGCGACGACAGCGCGCTCATCGGCGAGCCGTGGCTGGTCGTCGTCGACCTGCGCTTCGACGAGCGCGACAGCCTCGTCCAGTCGGCCGCGCCGTTCGATCCGGACCTGCTCGCGCGCGATTTTCCGCAGCGCTTTCACGACACGCGCAGCGTGCGCTGGAATCGCGACACGCGTGCCGTCGATGCGTTCGAGGAACGCCGCTTCGATTCGATCGTGCTCGAGAGGAAGAGCGTGCCGCCGCGCCGCGAGGACGCCGTGCCCGCGATGCTCGCCGCCGTGCGCGAGCTCGGGCTCGACGCATTGCCGTGGAGCGATCACGCGCGCGAGCTCCGGCTTCGCGTCGAGGCGCTGCGCGCGTGGGAGCCGGCGCTCGGCCTGCCCGATTTTTCCGATGCGGCGCTGCTGGCGTCGCTCGACGAGTGGCTCGCGCCATACCTCGACGGAAAGCGCAGGCTCGATGCACTGGGCGCGGCCGAGCTGTCCGAAGCGCTCGCGTCGCGCCTCGATTACGCGCTGCGAAGCGCACTCGACACGCACGCGCCGGCCTCGCTGCGCGTGCCGAGCGGCATGGAGCGCCGCATCGTCTACGCAGCCGGCGAGCCGCCCGTGCTCGCGGTCAAGCTGCAGGAGCTGTTCGGCCTCGCCGACACGCCACGCATCGCGGGCGGACGCGTGCCGCTGACGCTGCACCTGCTGTCGCCGGCAGGGCGTCCGATCCAGGTCACGCAGGATCTCAGGAGCTTCTGGGAGCGCACGTATCCCGAGGTGAAGAAAGAGCTCAAGGGCCGCTACCCGAAGCATCCGTGGCCCGACGATCCCTGGACCGCGCAGGCGACGCATCGCGCAAAGCCGCGGAAGTAGTCTTTCCCGCGCGGCCTTATCCCCTCTCCCGCTTGCGGGAGAGGGGAAAAGCAGCGGCAGGTTCGTCAAACCCTCTTCGGCTCGCGCTGGCTCAAGATCACGCTGCCGAGAATCAGCACCGCCGACGCCACCATCGTCAGGGTCGGCGTCTCGCCAAGCAGCAGCCAGCCCCACGCGACGCCGAAGATTGGCACGAGGTACGTCGTCGTCGACGCGCGCGCCGATCCGACGCGCTGGATCAGCCGGAAGAACAGCCAGTATGCGATGCCGGTGCAGAGCACGCCGAGCGCCGTCGCTGCGAGCCAGGACACGGCCGGAATCGGCGCCGCAGGCCGCGTCGCCGCCGCGAACGGCGCGGCCATCAGCGTCGCGCAGCTCAGCGTGCCCGCGACGCCGGCGCTCGGCGGAATGTCGCTCAGCCAGTGCCGCGTCAGGTTGATCGAGAAGCCGTAGCAGAGCGACGCGATCGAGCCCGCGATCGCCGCGCCCATGACGTTCTCGCCGGCTATGCGCCCGCTCGCGAGGATCACGACGCCGATGAAGCCGACCACGAGGGCGATGCCGCGCCGGCGCCCGATCTGCTCGCGGAACACGACGAATGCGACCAGCGCGGCGAACAGCACCGTCATGCTGTTCGCGATCGCGCCGATGCCGGCCGGCGCCCGCTCGGCGCCCCACGCGAACAGCGTGAACGGAATCGCCGAGTTGAGCGCGCCGATCAGCGCGAAGCGCGGCCAGTGCGCGCGCGTGATGCGCGCCCGCGCGCGCCAGAGGAACGGCAGCAGGATCGCGACGCCGCTGACGAGCCTGACGCCGACCAGCGGCAGCGGCCCGAAATCCTTGGCGGCGACGCGCATGAAAAGAAACGAGCCGCCCCAGATCGCGCCGAGTACGAGGAGCTCGATCGGCGTCCAGAGATCGCGGCTGGGGCGGAGCGCGGTCGCGCCTTCGGCGAGGGTCGTCATGCGAAGCGAATTCTGCCTGTTGAGCCCGGCGCTGACACGAGCCGGCCCACGCGAAATGCGCGGGTCCACTTGGGAACGGACGCTACGCCATCCGCGCCGCCGACGCTTCGCCGCGGGACGAAGCGAGCCTGGCGGGCCCGCGCTAGTCTAGCCGCATGGACGAACCGGTCACCCGCCATCAACTCGCCGAGTTCGGCGCGCTGCTCGCGGAACCCGCGCGCGCCGCGATCGTGCTCGCGCTGCTCGACAGCCGCGCACGGCCCGCCGGCGAGCTGGCGACGATCGCCGGCGTCGCCGCCGCGACCGCGAGCGCACATCTGAAGCGTCTCGCCGATGCGGGTCTTTTGAGCGTCGTCGGCCAGGGCCGTCATCGCTATTACCGGCTCGCCGACGAAGATGTCGCGCACTGGATCGAAACGCTGATGCTCGCGGCACCGCGCCGCATCAAGGAGCGCTCGATCGCCGACCGCGATCTCGCGGCGGCGCGCACCTGCTACAAGCACCTCGCGGGCAAGCTCGGCGTCGCGCTGTTCGATCGGCTGCGCGGCGCGCATGCGCTCGATCTCGGCAGCGACGCCGTGCGCCTCAACCGCAACGGCGAATCGCTGCTGCGCGAGAGCGGCCTGATCGTCGAAGGCGACGCCGCCGTGCTCGGGCTCGACGGACGCACCTGCGTCGACTGGACCGAGCGGCGCTTTCATCTGTCCGGTCCGCTCGGCACGCTGCTCGCGCGGCGCATGCTCGACGAACGCTGGCTCCTGCGCCGGAACGGCACGCGCGCGGTCGGCATCAGCGCACGCGGCCACGAAGGTTTGCGCGCACTCGGCGTCGACTGGTGACGGCTCTTTCCCCCTCCCGCTCGCGGGAGAGGGTCAGGGTGAGGGCAAGCGTGGATCACGCCAGCAAACGAACGCCTACTCGCGCATTCGCCCGCAGCGAACATGAAAATCCCAGTGCACCGCGCGCCGTTCCGCGGGATCGCCCCATGCGCCGCGAACGTCCGCTTCCACCGTCGCAACCGGATCGCTGCCGTTGGCCTTGATGTAGCGCTGCGTCGCCGACCACGAGCGCAGGTACGCGAGGAACTGCGCGACATCCCAGTCGACGCGCATTTCGAACGCGGGCGCCGCGACTTCCTCGAACGGCGCGCCGTCGCCGAAGGGCATCGGAATCGTTCGGTAGCCCGCATCGACATAGTCGCGCTCGGGCGGCCAATACGGTCCCGTGAGGTCGATGTAGACGCGATCCTTCAGCGCGTCGACGGCGGGCGTGACGCGGCAATCGGCGTACGCCCATGCCGCGAAGAGACCGCCCGGCTTCAGCACGCGTCCTGCTTGGGCGAAGAACCGCGCGAAGTCGAACCAGTGCAGCGCCTGCGCGACGGTGACGAGATCGGCGCTCGCCGACGGCAGCGAGCACTGCTCGGCGGGCTCGACGCGGTACTCGATGTTCGGCCGCGCGGCGGCATTGGCGATCTGGTTCGCGCTCGGATCGGTCGCGAACACGCGCGCGAAACGGGCGGCCAGCGTGACGCTCGCCTGCCCGTTGCCGCAGCCCGCGTCCCACGCGAGCGTCCGCACCGGCGCCTCGCGCGCGAGCCAGTCGAACAGCGCGGGCGGATACAGCGGGCGCGCCTCGCGGTATGTCGTCGCGTGGCCGGAAAAATGATCGTGGAACGTCATGCCCGCAATGATAGGGCCATGAACAAGGTGCCTTCGCGCGCCGCGTAGTACGGCGCGATCGGGACGAAGCCGAGCGTGCGATAGAGCGCGATCGCTTCGTGCATCGACGGCAGCGTGTCGAGGCGCAGCTCCGCGTAGCCGAGCTTCGCAGCTTCGGCGATGACCGCTTCGGCGAGCGCGCGGCCGAGCCCGAGCCCGCGGCCTTGCGGCGACACGAACAGGCGCTTCATCTCGCAGCAGCGCGCATCGATCGGGCGCAGCGCGACGCAGCCGATCGCGGTGCCGGCTGCGTTGCGCGCGATCAGCAGCTGTCCGCGCGGCGGCGCGTATTTTCCCGGCAACGTCGCAAGCTCGTCGGCGAAGCCCTGGTACGAGAGATCGACGCCGATGTGCGCCTCGTAGGCGCGGAAGAGCGCCTCGATCTCGACAATGTCGCGCGCCTCGACAGCGGCGATCGTGAATGCATTGCCGGTCACCGGTCCGATTCCGCAGAAACGACGCGGCTTCGACCCGACTCGAGATCGCCGAGTTCATACGGCCCCGCGCCGACGCGGATCAGCCGCAGCGTCGGCAGCCCGACCGCTGCCGTCATGCGACGCACCAGCCGATTGCGGCCTTCGCGGATACTGAGGCGAATCCACGCATCGGGCACGTTCTTGCGGACGCGGATCGGCGGATCGCGCGGCCACAACCGCTCCGGTGCGCCGGCGAGCGCTTCGGCGTCGGCCGGCAACGTCGGACCGTCATTGAGCATGACGCCGCGCCGCAAACGCTCGAGCGCGGCTTCGTTCGGCGTGCCTTCGACCTGCACGAGATAGGTCTTGGCGAGCTTGTGCCTGGGATCGGTCAGCCGGTGCGCGAGCGCGCCGTCATCGGTCAGCACGACGAGGCCCTCGGAATCGAAATCGAGACGTCCGGCCGGATAGACGTCCGGAACGCGGACGAAATCCGCGAGCGTCGGCTTCGGCGGGACGCTGCGGTCGGTGAACTGGCAGAGGACGCCGTACGGCTTGTTGAGGAGGATCAGCATGCGCGATCGCTCCGGATTGCCCGACCAGACCCTCTCCCGCAAGCGGGAGAGGGTGATCGAGTGCGATCAGTTGCCGCCCGAGTCGTTGCCCTGGTGGAAGATCTCGTCGCCGGCGCCGGGCTTCACGAACTTCAGCGTCATGCGGTCCGATTCGCCGATCGCGAGGTATTTTTCGCGATCCTTGTCGCCGAGCGTGAGCGTCGGCGGCAGCGTCCAGACGCCTTTCTCGTAGTCCTTCGTGTCCTTCGGATTCGCATTGATTTCGCTCTGCGCCTTGAGCCTGAAGCCGGCGTCGGTCGCGAGCTTGATGACGTAGTCGGTGGGAAGGTAGCCCTTCTCCTTGGTCTGCTCGACGTTCGCGCCATCGGCGGCGCGATGATCCTCGACGCCGAGCACGCCGCCCGGCTTCAGCACGTCGAAGAATGCCTTGAACATCTGCGGCGCCGTATTGGCGGACACCCAGTTGTGCACGTTGCGGAACGTGACGACCATGTCCGCCGATCCGGCCGGACCGAAGTTCGGCGCCTGCCCGTCGAACTCGACGATCTTCGCTTCGCCGTATTCGGCGGCGTCGTCGGCGAACTTCTTCTTGAGGCCGGACTGATCCTGCGCGTCCTCGCCCTGCGGCTTCTTCGGCTTGGCGATCGCGGCGACGTAGGTACCGTTGCCCTTGAGCGCCGGCGCGAGGATCTCGGTGTACCACCCAGCCCCGGGCGTGATCTCGATCAGCGTGTCGCCGGGCTTGAGCCCGAAGAACTCGAGCGTCTCCTTCGGATGGCGGTACTGATCGCGGGCCTTGTTCTTGTCCGAGCGCCAGTTGCCGGCAATGACGGTGTCGAGCTTCGGGCCCATCAGCGCGGCTGCGCTCGTCGGCGCGGCCGGCGTCGCGGGCTGATCGAGCGGGGCGGCGGCCTTCGGCGCGGGCGCCGCGGCGGGCGCGGTCTGGGCGGCCTGCTCGGCGCTTTCCTTGCCGCAGGCGGCGACCAGCCCGGCGAAGGCGAGGGCAATCGGTA
>CALFNI010000507.1 GCA_937902695.1 uncultured Rhodanobacteraceae bacterium | reverse complement strand
GGTCTCGCGCGGGGTGACGTTGATCAGGATTTCTTCGGACATGAAGGCACTTAACGCTGCGAGTTGAGGTCACTTATAGCTGCCGCGCGCGGCCATTGTCACCTGCCGTGCGGCCGGCTGCCGGCCGGCGGCTTGACCCAGGCGCTAAACTGCGGGCGTCGTCGCGTCGATCGGAACCCGATGGGCGCCGACCCGTCTGTCGTCAACCCGCTTTTCGTGAATCCGCTTGTCGTCCATCCGTCCGCCATCAAGCCGCCGCTACCGCTTCGCCGATATCGACATCGACCTCGGCTCGCGCGAAATCCTCCGTAACGGGCTTCGCGTCGACGCGGAAGCAAAAGTTTTCGATCTGATCGAGCTTCTGCTGCTCGCGCGCGGCCGCGCGCTGACGAAGACTGAACTCGTGAGTGCACTATGGGGCGGCCGGCCGGTCACCGATGCCGCGCTCTCGCAACAGCTGCGCAAGGCGCGGCGTGCGCTCGGCGACGACGGCGGTGCGCAACGGGTGATCCGGACCGTGCACGGGCGCGGGCTCGTCTGGGTCGCGGATGTTGCCGAAATCGAGGATTCGGCCCAGACGCCCCAGGTTGCCGCGTCCGAGGCGTCGCCGGTCGCGCCGGCGCGCGCGAAGCCGCGGCGCTGGTTCCTCGCCGCATCGGCCGGCGCGCTGCTGCTCGTCGTCGGCATTCTCGCGATGCGCTTTCCGATCCGCGCCGCCATCGATCCGAGTGCGCCGGCGCGCATCGCCGTGCTGCTGGTGGCCGACGAGACGGGCGACGCCGATCTCGCCTGGACCGGCGCGGGCCTCATGGGTCTCATGAGCAGCCTGATCGGCGAGTCCGGCGGTCTCGAAGTCGTCTCCGCGCAGAACGTGCAGGCGGCAGCGGGCTCGGCGCACGCGCCGGCTGCGATCGACCTCGGCGCGATGCGCTCGGCGCTCGGCGCGACGCATTTCGTCAGAAGCGCGTTGCGACGCGTCGGTCCGATCTACGAGCTCGATCTCGCGCTCGTTGCCGCGGGTGGCGCCGAGCGCCGCGAGCGTCTGCACGGCAGCGCGCCGGCGCCGCTCGCGGTCGACGCCGTGGCGCGCATCCGGCGCTGGCTCGACCTGACGCCGCTGCCCGACACGCGCGCGAGCGGCATCGCGAGCGCGTTCCTCGCCGAAGCGTATGCGCGCGGGCTCGATGCGCAACTGCACGGCGATCACGCCAGCGCGAAGAAATATTTCGAGATCTGCCTCGACCACGATCCCGGGCTCGCATGGCCGCGCCTCGGGCTCGCGATCTCGCAAGCCGCGAGCGGCGAGGACGCGAAGGCCGACGAGAACGCGACGAAAGTCCTCGCCGCCGCGCGCGAGCGCGGCGATCGCGAGCTGCTGGTGCCGGCGCTGCGCCAGCGCGCGTCGGCCGCCTACCGCCGCGGCGATCTCGACGGCGCGCAGCGCTTCCTCGACGAAGCGCTGAGCCACGTGTCCGCCGCGGACCAGCCGCTCGCGATGAGTGCGCTGCTCGTCGCATCGGCGTCGATCGAGGACGACCGCGGCGATTTCGCCAGGGCGCGCGCCCACTTCGACGATGCGCTGACGCTCGCGCGCTCGACCGGCGATCGTCGCGGCGAAGCGAACGCGCTCGCCAATCTCGCCAGCATCGACAACGGCGCCGGCGACGCGGCGGGTGCGGCCAGCCGGCTCCGCGATGCCCTCGACGCGGCGCGCGCGGCGGGCGATGCGTATCTCGAAGGCTCGATCCTCGGCAATCTCGGCGCGACCGAAGCCAACCAGGGCCGTCTTCTCGATGCGGCCGCGCTGCTGAAGCAGGGTCTGGCGATCGCGCGCGAACGCAACG
The DNA here is from genome assembly GCA_937902695.1 of uncultured Rhodanobacteraceae bacterium. Lineage (GTDB taxonomy): Bacteria > Pseudomonadota > Gammaproteobacteria > Xanthomonadales > Rhodanobacteraceae > Dokdonella_A. The sequence continues at coordinate 7,544 of CALFNI010000507.1, read as the reverse complement.
ACACGCGGCTCGAAGCACTGATCGGCACGCAGCTCGTCTGGGTGCTGGCGCCGTTCGGCCACGACAAATCGACGCGCGCGCTCGCCGAACGGGTCCTCGCGCTCGGCGACGCCGAGCACAACACGCACTGGCAGGCCGACGGCCACTGGGCGCTCGCGGCGCTCGACGCGCGCGAGCGCGACTGGACGAACGCATTCGCCGAATACGGCCGCGCACGTGCGGTCTACGCGGCCGAGGGCACGACGCGCAGCCTTGCGCCGCTGCTCGTCGAGCTCGTCGCGACGGCGAGCGATGCGGGCGACGCGGGCGTCGCGCGCGAAGGCGTCGCGGCATTTCGCGCCATCGCCGACGACGCGCCCGAATGGCGGCCATGGCTGCCGCTGCTCGACGCGCATCTGGCCAAACTCGGCGGCGATGCGGCCGGTGCCGCCGATGCGCTCGATCGTCTGCTCGACGCAAGCCCGCCGATCGCCGCGCCGATCGCCCAGGCCGCGCTGTTCCAGCTCGGCCACTGGCAGCTCGCGCTGGGCCGGCCCGATGCGCTGCTCGCGCGCGACGCCTGGCGGCCGTGGCTCGACCAGCAGCCGGATGCGATTGCTGATCGCATTTCGGCGCTGCATGCGACCGAGCAGACCGCGCTCGCCGACGCCGAGCAGCAGCGGCTCGATGCGCTGCGCGCTGCGCCCGAAATCGCGCTCGACCCGGCGACGCTCGCCGGCAATTGACCTACGCGCGCACGCCGAAGCGTCGGAGCAGCTGCGCCGTTTCGTGCAGCGGCAGCCCCATCACGCCCGAGTGGCTGCCGTCCAGACGCGCGACGAATGCGGCGGCGCGGCCCTGGATCGCGTACGCGCCGGCCTTGCCGAACGCTTCGCCGCTCGCGACATACGCGGCGATATCGTCCTCGCCGAGCGGCATGAAGTCGACGCGCGTGTCGCTGGTCGCATGCTCCTCGCGCGAGGCGCTGACGCACCACACCGTCGAGATCGCGCGATGCGCGCGGCCCGACAGCAGGCGCAGCATGCGCGCCGCATCGGCGGCATCCGCAGGCTTGCCGAACACGGCGTCGCCGAGCACGACTTCGGTGTCGGCGCCGATCACGATCGCGTCCGGCACCGCGACCACCTGCATCAAGCCGGCCGCGGCCTTCTCGCGCGCGACGCGGCTGACGTAGTCCTCCGGCGGCTCGCCGGGCGCGCGTTCCTCGGGCACGTCGACGTCGAGGATCGAGAAGTCGACGCCGAGCTGGCGCAGGAGCTCGCGGCGTCGCGGCGATTGCGAAGCGAGAAAGATCATCGCCGCGACCCGCCGAAAAGCCTGAACCGCGAAGAACACGAAAAAGCGATCGTGAGCGCTTTTTCTTCGCGCTTTCTTTCTTCGTGTCCTTCGTGTTCTTCGTGGTTCAATCTTTCACGCCCGATGGTACGGATGCCCTGCCAGCATCGTCGCCGCGCGATAAAGTTGCTCGGCGACGACGAGCCTGACGAGCATGTGCGGCAACGTCAGCGGTCCCAGCGACCACCGCTGCTGCGCCGAGGCAAGGATTTCGGATGCATGTCCATCCGGGCCGCCGATCAGGAACGCAAGATCGCGTCCTTCCATGCGCCAGCGCCTGAGCTCGGCGGCGAGCTGTTCGCTCGACCAGCCAGCGCCGCCGCCGTCGAGTGCGACGACATGGGCATCCTTCTGCAGGGCCGCGCGAACGGCGGCGCCTTCGTCGGCGATCGCGCGTGCCGGATCGCGGCCCTTGCCGCGCACGCCGGCCTTGATCTCGACGAGTTCGAGCGGCAGCTCGTGCGACAGGCGCTTCCTGTACTCGGCGAATCCGTCGGCGACCCAGGCCGGCATGCGCTCGCCGACGGCGATCAGCCGCGCGCGCATGCCGGTACCGGGCTTAGCCTGCGAGCGCCGTCGGCATGTCGTCGCCGACGGTCCACAGCCGCTCGAGGCCGTAGAACTCGCGCGTGCGCGGCAGCATGACGTGGACGACGATGTCGCCGAGGTCGACGAGCACCCATTCGGCTTCGCGCTGGCCTTCGACGCCGATCGGCGGAAGTCCGGCATGCTTGGCCTTCTTGACGACCTCGTCGGCGATCGATTTCACGTGCCGCGACGAGGTGCCGCTCGCGACGACGAGAAGATCGGTTACCGAGCTCTTGTCGCGTACGTCGATCTCGCGCACGTCGCGCGCCTTCAGATCGTCCAGCGCGGTCAGCACGAGCGATCGGAGCCGATCGGCGGGCGTCGGGACCGCGGGCGTTTTCTTTCGGGTTCGGGGGGCTTTCAGCGCCTTGGCCGGCGCCGCTTTGGGCTTTCCGGGTTTGGCGGCGGTCTTGCGGGCACCGGGGGTTTTGCGGGCGGGGGTTCCGGCCTTGGGCCGGGGACGCTTTGCCGACGTAGCCAAGTGGGAACGACCTCTGGCATATCACGCGCCACGAGCGGCGCCAAGCCAGTATAGGCCCAATTTCATGGCCGTGGTGTTGCGTGCGATCGCGCTGGCGAGCGGCGGCCTCGACCTGCCGATCCCTTCCGTTCACGACGACGCGACCTTCCGCTTCCGCGCGGCGCCGATGCACCGACGATCCGTCGTGCGGCGCGCCCCGCCACTCCGGACGCCGCCATGCCGCGCGAACGCGCCCGGCCACGCGCGGGACGACGCGCACGCGCATGCGCGATAGACTTGCGCCCCATCCTTCGCGCGGTCCTGCCGCGTTTCCGCATGACTTCCGCGCAAGAAGACTCCCCCACCACCACGACGTTCGCCGATCTCGGTCTCGGCGAGGCATTGCTCGCGACGCTTGCCGAGGTCGGCTACGAATCGCCCTCGCCGATCCAGGCCGCGACGATTCCGCCGCTGCTCGCGGGGCGCGACCTCGTCGGCCAGGCGCAGACCGGCACCGGCAAGACGGCCGCGTTCGCGCTGCCGATCCTCGCGCGCCTCGACCGCACCAAGACCAAGCCGCAGGCGCTCGTGCTCGCGCCGACGCGCGAGCTCGCGATCCAGGTGGCCGAAGCGTTCCAGCGCTACGCCGCCAAGCTGCCGGGCTTCCACGTGCTGCCGATCTACGGCGGCCAGAGCTACGGCCCGCAGCTCGGCGGCCTCAAGCGCGGCGCGCACGTCGTCGTCGGCACGCCGGGCCGCGTCATCGATCATCTCGAACGCGGCTCGCTCGATCTCTCGGAATTGACCACACTCGTGCTCGACGAAGGCGACGAGATGCTGCGCATGGGCTTCATCGACGACGTCGAAGCGGTGCTGAAGAAGACGCCGCCGACGCGCCAGGTCGCGCTGTTCTCGGCGACGATGCCCTCGCAGATCCGCCGCATCGCGCAGACGTACCTGCGCGATCCGGTCGAGATCACGATCAAGACGAAGACGACCACCGCCGCGAACATCCGCCAGCGCTACTGGTATGTCAGCGGCCTGCACAAGCTCGACGCGTTGACGCGCATCCTCGAAGCCGAATCGTACGATGCGATGCTCGTCTTCGCGCGCACCAAGCAGGCGACCGAGGAGCTCGCCGAGAAGCTGCAGGCGCGCGGACTCTCCGCCGCCGCGATCAACGGCGACATCGTGCAGGCGCAGCGCGAACGCACGATCCAGCAGCTGCGCGACGGCAAGCTCGACATCCTCGTCGCGACCGACGTCGCCGCGCGCGGGCTCGACGTCGAGCGCATCAGCCACGTGCTCAACTACGACATTCCGTACGACACCGAAGCGTACGTGCACCGCATCGGCCGCACCGGCCGCGCCGGACGCAGCGGCGAAGCGATCCTGTTCGTGACGCCGCGCGAGAAGCGCCTGCTGCAGGCTATCGAGCGCGCGACGCGCCAGCCGATCGCCGAGATGCAGCTGCCGAGCGTCGAGGCCGTCAACGACAAGCGCATCGACAAGTTCAAGCAGCGCATCGGCGCCGCGCTCGGACGCAGCGAGGATCTCACGCTGTTCCGGCAGATGGTCGAGCAGTACGAAAGCGAGCACAACGTGCCCGCGATCGAGATCGCGGCGGCGCTCGCCAAGCTGGTGCAGGGCGATGCGCCGTTTCTGCTGCGTGCGCCGGAACGGCGCGAACGCGGCGAGCGCGAGACGAGCGCGCCGATGCCGCCGCCGCGGCGCAAGCCCGGTGGCAGCGACTTCGCCGCGCGCGGCGAAAACCCGGCGCAATCGCGCCCTCGCGCGAACGACGAGCGCGTCCGCGAACACGAATCGCGCGAAAGCCCGGTGCGGGAGCGCAAGCCGCCGCGCGGCGAGCCCGAGGCGGGCTTCGAGACGTTCCGCATCGAAGTCGGCCACGATCACGGCGTCAAGCCCGGCAACATCGTCGGCGCGATCGCCAACGAGGCCGGCCTCGACGCCAAGCACATCGGCCGCGTCGACATCCGTGACGATCACAGCTTCGTCGACCTTCCCGACGGCATGCCGTCGGATGTGTTCAAGCACCTCAAGAAGGTCTGGGTCGCGGGCCAGCAGCTGCGCATCACGCGCGGCAACGAGCCCGCCGAACCGCGATCGGCCGATCGGATGCCGCGGCCGCCTTCGCGAAAGCCGCCTTCGGGATTCGGGTCGCCGAAGCGGCCCAGGCCGGACAAGCGCCGCCGCTAGATCGCGGTGCGATACGGTGCGAGCAGACGCGGATCCGCGAGCACCGCGTCCGGCATCAGGTAGCGCGGCTCGCCGCCCGCGGCGAGCAGGGCCCGCACCTCAGTCGCCGAGATTTCGAGCGGCGTCACCGGCATCGGCAGCACGCGTCCGCACGGCGATGCGAGCAGGGCATTCGCATCGGCAGTGCGTCGCGAGGCCACCTTGATGCGAAGCTCGGTCGGCAGCGTCGCGATCTCGTGCCCGGGACGCGTCAGCACGCCGACGTGCGCGTAGTCGAACAGCTCGCCCCAGCGGTGCCACGACGGGAGGCCGAGGAACGCGTCGGCACCGACGAGCAGCACGAGCGGCCGCTCGGCACCGATCTCGTCGCGAAGCTCGAACAGCGTGTCGATCGTCCAGGAGGGACCCTCGCGGCGAAGCTCGCGCTCGTCGAGCACCAGCCTGTCCTGTCCCTGCAGCGCGGCGCGCAGGATCGCCGCGCGCTCGTGCGCGTTCGCGACGGGCTGATCGCGATGCGGCGGTACGTTGGCGGGAACGAGCCGCACTTCCGCATCGAGCCGTTCGGCCGCTTCCCACGCGACGCGCAGATGCGCGTTGTGCACCGGATCGAACGTGCCGCCGAGGATCGCGAGCGGCTTCGTCATCAGACGAGCAGGTCCGCCGCGGCGCGCGGCCTGGCAATCGCGGCGACCAGCCGTTCGAGCTCGCGCCAGCCGTCGCCCCAGGATTTTCCGGCGGTATCGAGATACTGCCCCTTGGCGATGCAGTCGATGCGCGCGGCCTGCGCCAGGCAGCGTTCCCAGTGCGCTTCGTCGGAGCCCTTGAGCGCGCGGCGATAGATGCCCTCGCGCGCGGGCCAGATCCGCTCGTTGCGGAACGCATTGGCGAGATTCGAGCCCGCGCTCGAAAGGCGGTACAGCACGCGCAATTCGCGCAGCACCCAGCCGAGCAGCGGGATCAGATCCTCGCCTTCGGCGCGCAGGCCCGCCACGATGCGGAGCGCGCGGCCGGCGTCGCCGCCGATCGCGGCGTCGGTGAGGCGGAACGCGTCGTAGCGCGCATCGTCGGCGACCAGCGCCTCGAGCGCGGCGACATCGAGCACGCGACCCTCGCCGAGCAGCGCGAGCTTGTCGATTTCCTGCGCGGCCGCGAGCAGGTTGCCTTCGACGCGGTCGGCGAGCCAGCCGACCGCATCCGGGGACGCGGCGACGCCGCGGCTCGCGATGCGCGCGCCGATCCAGTCGGGCAATTCCTCGCGCTTCAGCGGCCAGACCGGCACGAACATGCCTGCCTGCTCGACCGCCTTGACCCATGCGCCCTCGTGCTGCCTGCTCCAGTCGTTCGTCGTGACGAGCAGCAGCGTGTCCGGCGGCGGCGATTCGCAATAGGCGACGATCGCGGCGCTGCCGTCCTTGCCGGGCTTGCCGGTCGGGAGGCGCAGGTCGATGAGCTTGCGGCTCGCGAAGAGCGACATCGCGCGGCTCGCGTCGCCGAGGCGGTTCCAGTCGAAATGCGCTTCGACGTCGAGGACTTCGCGTTCCGTGTAGCCGAGCTCGCGTGCGCGCGAGCGGAATGCGTCGGCGGCTTCCAGGACGAGCAGGTGCTCGGCGCCGGCGATCAGGCAGACCGGCGCGAGGTCGGGCCCGGCGAGTTGCTTTCGGAATGCGGCGAGCGACGTCGGCATTGCCGGATTGTACGTCGCCTTTCCCCCTCTGCCTCTTGCGTGAGAGGGGAACGCGAGATCATTTCCCGGAGTTGGCGATCGCCTCGAGCCGCCGCAGGATCGTCTGCGTCATGTCGCGCTGAAGCTCCTGCGTCAGAAGATCGACCTCGGCCGCGACGCCGAGCGCCTGGCTGGCATCGAAGGTGAAATCGCGCGAAAGCTCGATCGTCTGCTTCGGCAGCAGCGCCGTGCCGCCGGCATCCTGCACCTCGAACTCGACGTGATAGCGCAGCGAATACTCGGTCGCGCGCGCGTTGCCGCCGACCGAGAGCACGTCGGTCGAGAACGCGTTCGCGCTGATGTTCATGACCGCGACGCCGGGCGCGACCGTGTCCACGACCTCGGTGCCCGAGCGCGGCAGCGCCTTGGCGAGATCCTTCGCGAGCGGGCTCGACGGATCGGATATCTGGATGTGCACCTGTTTCATGCTCGCCGGGAGATTCGCCTCCTTGCGCAGGTGGAAGCCGCAGCCCGCGAGGGCGAGAGCGGCGACGGCGCAAACGGCGAGCGAAAGGCGGCGCAGGATCATGTGCGGGTTCCGGGGCGGATCGGGAAGCGATCGTCGAGGAGATCATACGGCGCCTGCCAGCGCGGCAGCGAACGGATGCGCTCGAGCCACGCCGTCACGGCCGGCCACGGCGCCAGATCGACCTCGGCCTGGTCGGCCCAGAAGAGGTAGCCGCAGCACGAGACGTCGGCGATCGTCGGCGCCGCGCCGACGAGGAAGGGTTCGACGCCGAGCGCAAGGTCGAGCCGGTCGAGGTCGGCGTGCATGCGGTGGGTCCAGTACGCTTCGAGCGCGTCGCCGGCCGGCGTGAAGCGGCGCGAGAAACGCAGGTGCGGCAGGCTCATCGCGATGCGGTTGGCTTCCCACGCGAGCCACTCGCGCACGCGCGTCTTCGCGGCGGGCGTCGCGCCGTCGAGCGCGCGGTGGCGGCGCGCGAGGTGATCGAGGATCGCGTTCGACTGGCAGACCGCGAGGCCGTCCTCATCGACCAGCGCCGGCACTTCGCCGAACATCGACGCGCGCCGGAAATCGTCGGGACGCTCCGCGCGCGGCAGGTTGAGATCGACGGGCCGCTGCTCGAACGGCACGCCGATCAGCGTCAGCGCGAGCGCGACCTTGTAGCTGTGGCCCGATTCGCGGTGGCAGTAGAGGATCGGTTGCATGGCCGATCGCGATCTATACGACCACGTTGACGCTCTTGCCCAGATCGG
>CALFNI010000506.1 GCA_937902695.1 uncultured Rhodanobacteraceae bacterium | reverse complement strand
CAGCGATCGACCGTGTAGCCGACCTCTGCGTTCCGCGTCGCGTCGCCGAACGCGACGCCGAAGATGTTCGGCGAGAACGGATGCACGTTCGCGGCGGTGTCGATCGCGACCGCGACCGGATCGCCGCCGGGCGGCGCACTCGTGCGCTCGTCGAACACGATGTCGTCGATGTAGAGCGGCTGCTGCAGCGTGCCGGTGCCGTCCATGATGCTGAGGCCGTTGAACGAGCCGGTCGTGAGGCCCTGCTCGTCGAAGTCGAGCGTCGCCTGCTGCCACGCATCCGGCACGATGACGCCGCCGGGCACCAGCGTCGCGACGTCGATCGTCGCGCTGACGCCGATATAGTTGTCGGTGACGATGACCCAGATCGTCTGGCCGCCGACGCTGCCGCCGTGGACCCAGAACGTGAGGTCCTGGTAGTCGATGAAGTCGAACTCCGATCCATTCGCGACGAACTGGAGCCCGCCCCAGCCGTTCGGCGTGAACGCGATCGAAGCGGTGCCCGCGTGCACGGGCGCGGTGTTCGAAAGGTCGTAATCGCCCGAATCGGCCCAGCTCTGGTCCGTGAACCCGCTTTCGAGCGCATCGGCGTAGATGCCGAGCGGCGCCGCGTTCGCGCCCGCGGCGGACGTCGCGGCGATGAGCGCGGCGAGAAGCATCGATCGATTGCGCACGGCGGCGGCTCCAGGATGCGCGGTGATCGGGCGACGCTAGCCGCGCGGCTGCACGGCGTCCGACGAAACCATCACAATACCGCCGCATGAAACGGAAGACTGCGGCTTCGGAACCGGATCCTCGCGCGATCGCTGCGACGGCCCTCCTCGCGTATTGCCGTCCCGGCTTCGAAGGCGAATGCGCGCAGGAGCTCGCGCAGCACGCGAGCGGATTTCCGCGCACGGAGCGCGGCAGCGGGTTCGTCGAGCTCGTGCAGGCCAAGGGCGCCGACGCGGGCACGCACGCGACATGGCGCGACCTCATCTTCGCGCGCCAGCTCCTGCGGGTGTTGGGTCGCGCGGCGCAGATGTCCCGCACCGATCGGCTGGCGTCGCTGCTCCCGATCATCGAGCAGGGCGGGCCACGCTGGCGCGATGCCTGGGTCGAAGCGCCCGACAGCGATGCGGGACGCGAGCTCGCGCCGCTCTGCCGCGCGCTCAACGCGGCACTCGTCACGGCGCTCAGGAAGAAACGCTCGCTCGATCCGGCCGCGCCGCTGCGCCTGCACGTCTGCCTGACCGCACCCGATGCGGCCATCGTCGCATGCGCCGACGTCGCTGCGAGCGCACCATGGCCCGGCGGCATTCCGCGGCTTCGCTTCCCGCGCGGCGCGCCGAGCCGCTCGACGCTGAAACTCGAGGAAGCGTTCCTCGTGCTGCTCGACGAGGACGAGCGCACGCGCTGGCTGAAGGCCGGCATGACCGCGGTCGACCTCGGTGCCGCCCCGGGCGGCTGGACGTGGCAGCTCGCGCACCGCTCGATCCGCACCACCGCGATCGACAACGGACCCATGGACGCCGCACTCATGGAATCGGGCGTCGTCGAGCATCGGCGCGCCGACGGCTTCCGTTACCGGCCGCCGCGCGCGGTGGACTGGCTGGTCTGCGACATGGTCGAGCAGCCTCGGCGCATCGCCGCGCTCGTCGCCGCTTGGCTCGACGACGGGCTCTGCCGGCGCGCGATCTTCAATCTGAAACTGCCCATGAAGAAGCGCTACGACGAAGTGCAGCTTTGCCTCTCGATCGTGCGCGACGCGCTGGGCGGCGCAGCCGATCTCCGCGCGAAACAGCTCTATCACGACCGCGAAGAAATCACCGTCTTTGCCGCGCGCGGTCGAACCAAAGCGGACAGCTGACGGCGGTCATGCTCAGCCGGTATGCTTGGGCGCGCGACCTTCGGCGCCGCGCCGTCGTATCTGATCGCGCTGCGTTCATCGATCCCCATACCCATCCCAATCCCGGCTTTCGATGAAACAGCTGCGCGCATTCCTGCCGCTCATCGGCCTGATCGCGATCGGCGCGACGCTCGTCCTTTCGGGCGCGCTCGATCGCTTCCAGCCGTCGCGGATCGGCGCCGAACAGCAGAACCTCAAGCTTCTAATCGCGCAGTACCCGATACTCGCGCGCCTGGCGCAGGTCGTGATCGTCATGCTCGGCATTTCGACCGGCATCCCGGGCGTGATCGTGCTGATCTTCGCAGGCGGCATGCTGTTCGGCATCGTCGAAGGCACGATGCTCTCCGGCCTCGGCACGACGCTCGGCGCAACGATCCTGTTCCTCGCGAGCCGGTCGGCGTTCGCGCACGGCACCGGCGGCGTGCCGATGCTCGCCGAGCGCCTGCGCGCCGGCTATCACGCGTTTCCCTTCAGCTACACGATGTTCCTGCGGCTCGTGCCGTTCTTCCCATTCGGCGGCGTCACGGTCGCCCTCGCATGGCTGCGTTGTCCGTTGTGGCTGTTCCTGACGGCAACGGCGCTCGGCGGCACCGTCATGATCGCGTTCGAAACCGCGCTGGGGGCCGGCCTCGCCGACACGATCGCGCGGGAAGGCGCGGTGTCGCTCAGCGTGTTCGCGCACAAGCGCGTGATCCTGCCGTTGCTCGGCATGGCGGTGCTCGCTCTCGCGCCGATCGTGCTGGGACAGCTCCGGCGGCTTGGCAAGAAGCAGGACGCGGGAAACGCGAGCGCGCGACCGGGACTCCAGAAAAGCGCGGACCTCGAGAACGGCGAATAGCCCTCGTGGGCTAGCGGCGCCGCCCGTTCCCCGTTTCTTGT
>CALFNI010000505.1 GCA_937902695.1 uncultured Rhodanobacteraceae bacterium | reverse complement strand
GGCATCCATTCGCGGCGACCGGCGCCAGGCTGGTCGCGACGCTGGCGAAACTGCTCGAGGAAAAGGGCAGCGGACGCGGGCTGATCTCGATCTGCACGGCCGGCGGCATGGGCGTCACGGCGATCCTCGAACGCCCGTAGGCAAACGCGACCGCCGGTCGAACGAGCCGCCGGCCGGATTTGCCTGTGCCGCAATTCCCCGTACGCTAGCGGCGAGCGGGCCCGGTCGTCCGGACCCGGAGGGGGGATCGATGGAAACCAAGTACGCGCTGGTGCTGACCGGCTCGACGTTGCCGGGTTTCGCGCCCGAGACGGTCTGGCCTGCGCTCGCGGCCTATTTCCGCATGGAGCCGGCGAAGCTGACCGATCAGGTGCTCGTGCGGGCGCCGCTCACGATCAAGGAAAGCGAGGAGCTCGGCAAGCTGCAGACGCTGCAGGCCGGCGCGGCCGCCGTCGGCGCCGAGGCCGAGATCTGCGCGCCGGACGGGCGGCCCGCATTGTTCGTGCTGCTCGACGGCACGCCGCGCGGCCCCGTGCCGCGGGTCTTCGTCGAGGAGCGCGTCGAGCATGGGCTCTGGCCGGACAAACTCATGATCGCCGAGGTCGGCTCGAATCAGTGGCGTCCGTTCCGCGAGCTTTCGCCGGCGACGCCGTTCGTGCCCGTCGAGGAAGTCGCCGCGGAACCCGACGTCGCGGCGGCGATGTCGCGGCCGGCGGGCTACGCGCCGACGATGGCAGCCGACCACGGGCACAGCCTCGCGGGCGTGCGCGCGGTCGATGAATCCGCGCCGGTGGCGGTGCCGCCGCCCGGCGCAACGGTCCATGCGGGATTCTGACGCCACGTCGCGGCGTATTTCATCGATGCCTTCATCGTCGGCGTCGTCGCCTGGGTCGTCGCCCTCGTGCTGATGCTGGGCTTCGCGGCGACCGGCGGCATTTCCGCGATCGTCGCGGCATCGATGCTGAATTACGTCGTCATGATCGCGATCTACTGGCTTTATTTCGCGCTGCAGGAAAGCTCGGCGACGCAGGCGACCTTCGGCAAGCGCGCGCTCGGCATCAAGGTCACGGACGATCACGCGCACCGCATCGGCTTCGGTCGCGCGACGGGCCGCTTCTTCGGCAAGTTCGTCTCCTCGTTCATCCTCGGCATCGGCTACCTGCTCGCGGGCTTCACCGAGCGCAAGCAGGCGCTGCACGACATGATGGCGTCGACGTTCGTCGTGTTCCGCGCCGTCGAGCCGGGCCAGCCGCTGCCGGGCGTGCGTCCGCCGATGCCGTGGTACGGCTGGGTGATCAACATCGTGTGCTTCTCGCTGGCGCCGATCGGCATCCTCGCGGCGTTCGCGCTGCCGGCCTATCAGGACTACACCGCGCGTGCGCAGGCATATACCGGCATCGTCGCCGCCGACGCGGCGAAGGCGGCGGTCGTGACGTTCTACGCGGCGCAGAACCGCTGCCCGCAATCCAACGAGGAGGCCGGCCTTGGCACGTCGGCCGCCGCGGGCGGCTATGTCAGCGACGTATCGATCAAGCCCGACTGCCATGTCGTGGTGACGTTCGCGGGCACGGGCGCGGTCAACGTGCAGCTGCGCGGCCAGCAGATCGAGATGGTCGGCACGCCGGACGGCGGGAACCTGTCATGGACGTGCGACAACGGCAGCATCCCGGATCGGCTGCTGCCGCTGACCTGTCGCGATTGAATCGTCGCGGAGCGGCGGCGCGGGCCGCCGCTCCGGCAGGTTGCGGAAAATCAGCCGCCGAACTTGAACAGCGACGGACGCCAGCCGCTCGAGCTCGAGTAGCTCGACATGCGGCGGCTCTTCATGCGCGAGAGCAGCTCGACGCGGCGCGCCTCGGCCCACTCGACGCGCTCGGTGTTGAGCGTCGACGGATCGACGCCGCGGCGGCGCGCTTCGTCCTCGCGGTACACGACGAAGTCGTCGTACGCCTCGACCTCATGCTGCAGCTCGCGCACGACGAGCTCGATCATGATCGCGTCGTCGAGGAAGCCGAGCACCGGCACGTTGTCGGGGATGATGTCCTTCGGGTTCGCGAAGTAGGTCAGGCAGGCGAGGACGCGCTTCTTGTCCGCGTCGTCCATGCCGAAGCCCGTGTCGTTGACCATCGACACCATGCTTTGGATCTTCGACAGCCGGTCGGCGATGAAGGCCGGCAGCTTGTTGTCCTTGCCGTCCTGGAGCAGCTTCGACGCCGCGTCGGTGATCTCCTTGGGCGCGAGGTTCTGGCTTTCCTTCTGCGCGCTGTGCATCGCGTCGGCGAAGTATTTGAGATCGTCGTCGGAGAGCTCGATGGTGATGGCGAGCGACATGGTCGTGCTCCGCGGAGAAAGGCCCCGAAGCGTGCCAGCCGGGGGGGTGGGGCGTCAATCTTGAGAGCCGGGATTGGGGATTCGGGATTCGGGATTGGAAAAGCGCGCTCTCCGAATCCCGAATCCCCTATCCCCAATCCCGGCTTCAGAGAATCCCGGCCAAGCCGGCCCCGAACGCCGTGACGATCCGCGTGTAGATCGTCTTCATCGGCAGATCGACCTCCGGGAAATCGCCGACGTCGTCGTAGCATTCATGGAAGTGCGGGTCCGACGGCGCCAGCGCGACGCAGCCGGGCTTGAGCTCGTAGCTCGTCGCGTAGCGGAACGGCCAGAGGTCGAACAGCGGCAGCGCGGTCGAGACATCGGCGATCACGTCGTTGACGCGCTCGACGAACGGATCGCCCTGCCGCCGCGCGATGACCCACGCGTTCTCGGGCTCGGCGTCGCGCAGCACCGCCGCGCGCACGCGCAGCGCAACGGTCGTGTCGTGGATGATGAAGCCCGATTCGGTGTTGTAGTCGTCCGAGCGCGGATCGAAGTTGTGCGAGCCGATCAGCGCGATCGTGCCGTCGATGACGAGCGATTTCGCGTGCATGCCGAGCCTGACGCCGCCGCGCTTCACCGGCGCGCGGCCATAGCGGTGGTATTCGCCGGTCTCGATGCCGCCGGCGAGGCGGTCGTAGTCGCGCACGAATGCGGCCGCATCGCCGGGGAACGGCTTGAACTCGTGGATCTCGAAGCCGTAGCGCTTGAGGTACCGTTTCTTGTACTTGTGCGAGAGCGCGTAGACATAGAACGCATCGGTCGCGGCGAGCGAGTTGGTCGAGACGATGACCGGCACGCGCGGCGTGCGCTTGCGAAGGTCGTGGAAGATCTTCTGCGCGCGCGAGCTCAGCACGAGATACGGCGTCTCGAAGACGACTTCGCGTTCCGCGCCGTTGAGGAGCTCTGCGATGTGCGCGGTCAGCGCTTCGGCCGCCGGCGATTCGGGGTGCTCGGGCTTGTCGGGCGAATCGGAGAAGTATTCGACGCGGCCGACGCGAAGCGCATCGTCGACGAAGAGCCTGCGGATGTAGCCGGGATCGCTCGCGCGCGCGCGGAGCGATCCGATGCGCGCCCAATCGATGCCGGCCGGCGGCTGCAGCGTCTCGCTGCGTCCGGCGTCGGCGACGATGCGCTGGTTGACGTCATTGAGCCGCGTCAGCGGCACCGCGCGCCGGTGCGCCCAGAACGTATCGAACGAAGCCTGCATCTCGCGGCCGGCTTCGGGGCCGGCGACGAGCGCGTCGCGGTCGCGGTAGTCGAACGTCTGGTCCCAGTCGAAATAGCGGTTCTCGATGTTGCGCCCGCCGGCGATGCCGATCTCGCCGTCCACGAGGAAGAGCTTGTTGTGCATGCGCTGGTTGAAGCGCGAGAAGCAGCAGAGGAGTCCCGCCGCGAACTCGATCGGCTGCGTAACGGCCTTGTCGAACGTCGGGTTGTAGACCTTGAGCTCGAAGTTCGCGTGTGCCGCGGCAATGCGCGAGAGCCATTCGATGTCGTCGATCGAGAAGAGCTGGTCGACGAGCACGCGCACGCGCACGCCGCGGCGCGCCGCGGCGATGAGCTCGTCGAGGACGAGCCAGCCGGCGTCGTCCTCGGCCCAGATGAATGTCTGGATGTCGATGCTTTTTCGTGCCGCGCGGATCAGGTGGATGCGCAGCAGCAGCGAGTCCTCGCCGATCTCGAGGAGGTTCACGTAGTGGACCGGCGCGCCGGGCGCGCTCGCCGCGTCGGCGTCGGCGACGAGCGCGTTGTACGGCGAATCGATCGGACAGTGGCTTGCGCCGGCGCAGTCGAGCACGTCCGGGCGCGACTGGGCGAAGATCGCGTCGGCCTTCTTCGCCAGCGTGCGGTCGAGCCCGCAGCCCGCGAGCACGACGATCGCCGACAGCAGCGCGGCGGCGCGCACGAACGCGGACGAAATCACGGATTGAGGCGCCCCGTCGACGGAATCGCATAGACCTCGAAATGGAGGTCGACCTTGTCGGACAACGCGCCGCGCCGCGAGTGCATGCCGAATGCGCTTCGCCGGATCGATCCCGAGACGATGATCGGGCAGTCGTAGGCCGGGTGCTCGCAGTCGGCGGCTTCGAGCTTGAACGTCTCGGGCTGCTCGACGCCGCGCACGGTCAGCGTGCCCGACAGCTGCCCGCCGCGGCGCAGGCGCTGCAGCGGAAACGATTCGGATACGAAGCGGATCTCGGGATAGTGCGCGACGTCGAAGAACTCGTCGGACTTGACCCAGTCCTCGTAGGATTTCGTGCTCATCTCGACGGCGTTCGCGTCGATGCGCGCATCGACGATCGCGAAGTTGCGGAAGCGATCGACATCGACGACGCCGCCGACCTTGCCGAAGCGGCCGTGCACGGTGACGAGCCACATGACCTTGATGCCGAACGTCGCGTGCGAGCGTGCCGAGTCGAGCTCGACGCGATCGCTCGTCGCTTCCTCGGCACGCGCGGGGCCGCCGTGCAGCCAGGCGGCTGCGAGGAGCGCCAGCGCCGCAATCAGGCCACGGCGCGCCATCGCGGCGACGCGGGGCTCATGGCCACCAGAAATGATGGACGGCGGCCGTGCCGGGGTCCGTCGGCGCGTCGGCCGGAAGGCCTAGCCAGACGACGCCGGCCGGCGGGATGCCGCGCCCCGAATCGGACGCGCCTTCGGTGAGCAGCGCGACGAGGTTCTCGAGGCCCGGGTTGTGGCCGACGAGCAGCAGCGGATTCGCATCGGTGTGCTCGTCGAGGACGCGGATCAGCGTGCCCGGGGTTGCTTCGTAGATGCGCGGGTCGGTGCGGACATCCGCATAGCCGATCGCGGCGAGCACGCGCTCGCAGGTTTCCTTCGCGCGCGCGGCGGGCGAGCAGAGCACTCGCACCGGTGCAGCGCCGTGGCGCTTCAGCCACGTGCCCGCGGCATCGGCCTCGGCCTCGCCGCGGACGCTCAGGACACGCGCGATGTCGTCCTGGCCGGCTGTCGCGGGTTCTGCGTGCGCGTGGCGGACCAGGATGATTTCGCGCTCGGCCATGAGCGGCCCCTCCGGATGACGGCGATACCCCGATCATGCCCGATTCGCCGCGCGGAGAGCGAGCCGGTGCGTGGATACCCTGCAAGGAAACGAGCCGGCAGGCGGCCCTCGCGGACCACCCGCCGGCTCTGCGGGGCAAACGTCCGGCGGGCTCAGCCGCCGTTGTCCGACGACGGCGGCGACATGGGACGGCGATGCCTGAAGTGCCGCGCCGTCGCGGCCGAGAACTGGTCTTCGGTGACCGAATCGGCGCCATTGCTCATGCGATCGAAGCGCTGCATTTCCTTGGCGTCGAAATCGGAGCGGCTGACCTCGCCGCTGCCGGTCGCGTCGTAGCGGCGCACGAAGCCCTGCGCGCGCTTCTCCGCGCGCTCCGCGGCCATCGGCGATGACGCGACCTCGTCGGCGTTGACGACGCCGTCGCCGTTCGCATCGAGCCTGGCGAAACGGCTGTCGACCCACGCCTGGTACTCGGCGCGGCTGACGATACCGTCGTGGTTGGTGTCGATCCTGTCGAAGAACTGCTGGCGCCACTGGCCGGGCCGGGCGTCTGGCGCCGGTGTCGCGTCTCCGCTCGTGGCGGGACCCGCGAACGCGGCGCCGGCGGCGACGAGTGCGGTCAGCGTGAAGGCGGTGAATACGGTCTTGCGCATGGCGAGGGGTGCTCATGGAACGGCCACGTCGGCCGCATGAGCATGGAACGCGCGAGGCGGGCCGGTGCCGACCTGGTTGCTGCAAACGTTGCGCAAACGAAGGTTAAGCGTTGCCGGCTGGGAGGTGAACGGAGCCGCTCTTCCGCCTCGCCCGCGGAGCGGGAGAGGGGAAAAGAAAGCAGGCGGTGCGGAGCAGACCTAGGCGAGCTTCTTCAGCCAGCGCAGCAGCTTCGACCAGTCGTCCTGATGCGAGCGCACGACTTCGGAGTTGTAGTCGAAGATGCTCTTGCCGAGCTCGGACGCAAGCACGTAACCCTGCGTGTCGCGAAGCTCGGCGACGATCGGGAACGGGAAGCGCTTGATCGTGTCGACGGCCTGCTGCGAGGCGTTCGTCCAAGGCTTCAGGCTATTGGCAACGAGCGCGACCGGCACCTTGCCGCGCTTGACCGGCGACAGCGCGGCCACTTCGGCGAGGAACGGCTCGGCCGCTTCAAGGTCGATGGCCGACGGCAGGATCGGCACCACCACCGCGTCCAAGGTGTCGAGGTACTCGGCGACCTCGTTAGCGCGGATCCCGGCTGCACTGTCGATGATCACGCGTTCGGCATCGGCCGGAACGTGTTTTTCCCAATCGCGACGCAGGCCCGATACGCCGAGCACCGCGTTGAAATGGGCTGCGCGTTTTTCGCACCAGCGCAGGCTTGAGCCTTGGCGATCCGCGTCGACCAGCACCGTGTTTTTGCCGTCGACCGAGTAGTGCGCGGCCAGATTGGTCGCCAGCGTGCTCTTGCCGGCGCCGCCCTTTGAATTCGCCACCAGAACCTTCAGCATGAACGCCTCCGTCGGTACGCAAAGTGTGTCCAGCGTACACCGCCGCGCGGCGTGGGCAAAACATGCTGGCTGCGCC
>CALFNI010000504.1 GCA_937902695.1 uncultured Rhodanobacteraceae bacterium | reverse complement strand
CGTCAGCCGGTCAGTGCACGACCAGCACCGGCACCTCGCATTCGGCGAGCACGCGCGCCGTCACCGATCCGACCAGCACGTTCGCCAGCGCGGTGCGTCCGTGCGATCCCATCAGCACGATGTCGTATCCGCCCGCCTTCGCGCGCTCGGCGATGCGCGCTGCGGCATTGCCTGCCGTGTGCATTTCGTCGAAGCGCAGGCCGCTCCGCTTCAGGCGCCGGCGCGCGCCCTTGAGGCAAGCGTCGCTGTTCTCCTGATGGATCTCCGCGATGCGCTGCTCGCCGAGCGCAGTCGCGACGCGATCGAGAACGGGCGCGTCGACGTAGAACAGCGTCACGCGCAGGTTCTTCACCGCCTTGTCGAGCGAGGTGACGAGGAACCGCGTCGCACGGTCGGCACATTCGCTGCCGTCGGACGCAAAGAGCACTTTCATGGCGTGGTCTCCTTAGGATGGGGATCGAGCGCCGCGCGGCCGAGAATGCGCTGCACGGTCACCGATCGCTTGGCCAGATCGAATACGAGCGTGGCTGCGAGTCCGATGGCGACGGCCACCGCGAGCGAAGCCGGCGTCGGCGTGCCGAACTCGAAGAGGCGCTTCAGCCCGGGCACGAAGAGGCAGGCCGCCGTGACGCCCGATGCGAGCGCGGCGACCAGCCAGTACGCGCCGTGATCGGGCGCGAACAGTCGCGCGATCGTCGCCTTGCGCGTCGCGGCGACGCGGATCAGCGCGAGGTTCCCCGCCGTGAACGCGACGAACGCAAGAGCGCGTGCCGTGTCGGTCGGCGTGCCGTCCGCGAGCGCGAACGCGTAGAGGCCGAGGCATGCCGCCAGCAACAGCGTGCCCTGCAGCAGCGCGAGGAACAGCTGCGGATAGCCGAGCAGCGGCTCATCGGGCCGGCGCGGCCGCTCATCCATCGTGCCGGGCTCGGCGGCCTCGTTCTCGAAAGCGATCGCGCAGATCGGATCGATGACCATTTCGATCAGCACGACGTGCAGCGGCAGCAGCAACGCCGGCATGCCGAGCACGAGCGGCAGCAGCGTCAGGCCGCAGATCGGCACGTGGATCGCGGCGATGTACATCGAGGCCTTGCGCAGGTTGTCGAAGATGCGTCGTCCCATCGCGATGCCGTCGACGAGATGACCGAGGTCGTCCTCGAGCAGCACGATCGACGCCGCCTCGCGGGCGACATCGGTGCCGCGCGCGCCCATGGCAAGGCCGATGTGCGCGGCCTTCAGCGCCGGCGCGTCGTTGACGCCGTCGCCGGTCATCGCGACGATTTCGCCGTTGTCCTTGAATGCGCGCACCAGCCGGAGCTTCTGATCGGGCCGCACGCGCGCGAAGATGCGGGCGGTTTTCGCGATGCGGCGCAGCGTTTCGTCGTCGGCGGCTGCGATCTCGGCGCCGGTGACCGGCGGCAGCGGGCTCTCGATGCCGGCCGCGCGCGCGATCGCGGCGGCCGTGGCGGGATGATCGCCGGTGATCATCGCGACCGCGACGCCGGCGCGTCGGGCGGCCGCGATCGCGCGACGCGCGCTCGCGCGGAGCGGATCGACGAACGCGACGAGCCCCACGAACGCGAGCGGCAGATCGGCGGGATCGGCCGGGAGATCGCGCGAAGCGAAGGCGCCCTTCGCGACGGCGAGCACACGCGCACCGCGCCGTGCGGCATCCTCGACGCCGGCAGCGAGTCTCGCGTGTGCGGCTGCATCGAGACCGCACATCGCGGCGATCGCCTCGGGTGCGCCCTTTGCGAATGCGCAGAGCGTGCCGTCCGTCCCGCGCCAGACGCGGACGACTGCCGGCCGCCGTTCGGTCAGCGCGTACTCGCGGACCGGCGCGGCGCCTTCGTCGGCCCGGCGGACGCCGGCCTGCGCGGCGAGCCGATGCACGGCGTCGTCCATCGGATCGTTCGATGTCCTCGGCGAGGCTTGCGCGGCGTCGCGCACGAGCTCGTCGAACGGGTGCGCAAGCGCGCCGACCGCGTCGACGTCGTGCCACGCACCGTCGATCGCCAGGGCCGAGACGGTCATGCGGTTCTCGGTCAGCGTGCCGGTCTTGTCGAGGCAGAGCACGCTGCACGCGCCGAGTACCTCGATCACGGCGGTGCGCCGCGCGAGCACGTTGACCCGCGCGAGCCGGCGGGCGCCGAGCGCCACGAACACGACGAGGATCATCGGAAACTCTTCGGGCAGTGCCGACATGCCGAGCGCGATGCCGGACAGAGTGCCCTGCAGCCATTCGCCCTTGACCAGACCGTAGAGCAGCACGACGAGCAGGCTCGCGATGCCCGCGAGGATCGCGAACATGCGCACGAGCCGGCCGAACGCGCGCTGCAGCAGCGTCGGCTCGGTCTCAATCGACGCAAGCGAGGCGCCGATGCGGCCGGCCTCGGTGCGCCCGCCGGTGCGCAGGACCTCGGCGAGGCCGCGGCCCGCGGTCACCAGCGTGCTCGCGTAGACGAGACCGCGCTCGTCGTCGATCCTGGCGGACATCGCCACGCACTTTTCGACGGGCACCGATTCGCCGGTCAGGAGCGACTCGTCGACGCTGACCGCTTCGGCGCGCAGCAGCGTCGCGTCGGCGGCAACGCGCTCGCCGCCGGCGATGAGCAGCAGGTCGCCCGGCACGACCTCGCGCGCGGCGATGCGGCGCTCCTCACCGTCCCGGATCACGCGCGCCATCGGCATCGCGAGCGCGCGCAGCGCCTCGATCGCGTCCTCGCTGCGCTTTTCCTGCACGACGACAAGCAGGATCGAGAGTGCGGCGAATGCGGCCATCAGGAGACCCTCGCCGATGCCGCCGATCGCCAGATAGACGACCGCCGAGAGCGCGAGCAGCAGGAACATCGGCTCGCGGAGGACGCCGGCGATGACGCGGCCGAGCCCGCGCCGCGGCGGGCGCGGCAGCTCGTTCGGCCCCATGGCTGCAAGCCGCCGCGCGGCCTCGGCTGCGCTGAGGCCTTGCGCGGGCGTGGCGGCGGCGTGCGGTGGCGGTGCGCCGTTCATGGACACCTTGTAGCGAAAGCGAATGCTCGCCGAATTGATCGAGGTCAATCGCGGCCGCGCAGCTACGTCTAGATTGAGCGTGCGATCTGCCGAGGTATTCATGGAACGTGTGCTGGCCTTCGTCGAAGCGCTCGTGGTGTTCGAGGCGCTGGCAATCCTTGCCGCGCTCGCGCTCGGCATCGTCGTCGCGCCGGTGCTCGTGATCGTGCATGCGGGCAGCGCGTGGCGGCGGAAGATGAAATGGATCGCGGTCTGCGGGCTGACCTCCTGGATCGGATTCTGGTTCTATTGCCGGCGCGCCGACGACGACGTGTCGCGACGCGCGTGAATCCGCGCGGGAAGCGCGACGGGACCCGTGCGTTCGTGCACGGAGGCCTTTTGCGCACCGCCGCGCCTGCGGCACACTCCGCGTTCAACTACCGGAGCTCCGCTCGATGGACTCTCGCCGCACGCTCTATCCGGATGTCGAAACGTTCGACGCCGGATTCCTGCAGGTCTCGCCGCTGCATCGCGTCTACTACGAGCAGTGCGGCAATCCGCGCGGCAAGCCGGTCGTCTTCCTGCACGGCGGGCCCGGTGCGGGCTGCAACGCGAAATCGCGACGCTTCTTCGATCCGACGCACTACCGCATCGTGCTGTTCGACCAGCGCGGCTGCGGCCGCTCGACGCCGCACGCTGAGCTCGCCGACAACACGACCTGGCATCTCGTCGCCGACATCGAGCGCATCCGCGAGCATCTCGGCATCGACCGCTGGCAGGTATTCGGCGGCTCGTGGGGCTCGACGCTCGCGCTCGCCTATGCGCAAACGCACACCGAGCGCGTGAGCGAGCTCGTGCTGCGCGGCATCTTCATGCTGCGGCGATGGGAGCTCGAGTGGTTCTATCAGAAGGGTTGCGACGCGATCTTTCCCGACGCGTGGGAGGCATACCTGAAGCCGATCCCCGAGGTCGAGCGCGGCGATCTGATGAGCGCCTATCACCGCCGGCTGACCAGCCCCGATGCCGGGACACGGCTCGCCGCGGCGCGCGCGTGGTCGATCTGGGAGGGTGCGACGATGTTCCTTCTCCAGGATCCGGCGCACATCGCGTCGAGAG
>CALFNI010000503.1 GCA_937902695.1 uncultured Rhodanobacteraceae bacterium | reverse complement strand
CATGCCGAGCGCCTCGTACGTCGCCTGCGCGCCGGTATTCTCCTTTTCGACGTAGAGCCGAAGCCCGATGACGCCGCTCGTCGCGCGCGCGCGCGATTCGATCTCGCGATACATCGTCGTGAACACGCCGCACCGCCGCGCATCCGGCATCACGTAGACGCTCTGGATCCACCACCAGCCGCCGTTGCGCCAGTCGCTCCACTCGTGCGTGATGAGCAGGCTGCCGACGCGTTTGCCGCCGCGCTCGGCGATGATGTAGAAGCCGCGCTCGGGATGGTCGAACACGGCGACGATGCCGCGCGTCAGCACGTCGCGCGCGAGGAGCTTCTGCTCGCTTTCGCGCGCCATCGCGAGGTTGCAGTCGGCGAGGAACGCGATGTCGTCGCGCGTCGCGTTGCGTATCGTGGTGTCAGTGGAAGCGTCTGGGCTCACGTCGTCGTTCCGAAGTTGCGTCATTCCCGAACCGCATTGCCGGTCATTCCTGCGGCCGGCGCGGGGCTTTTGAAGTGTTGGGCAGATCGCGCATCTTCAACGCTTCCGCCGCGAGCTGCCGAGCTTGCGCGTGATCGTGTTGCGCCCGAGCCCGAGCGCCTTCGCCGCGTGCTGGCGATGGCCGTGCTCGGCGGCGAGCGCCGTTTCGATAAGGACGCGCTCGAACGCCGCGTTCGCGGTCGCGTGGATGCCGGTTTCGCCGCTCGCGAGCGCGCGCTCGGCCCAGGCGCGAAGGCCGAGCGTCCAGTCCGCGACGGGCTCGCTTGCGCCGCCTTCGAGGATGCCGGGCGGCAAGTCGCCGACCGCGATCTCGCGTCCGGACGCGAGCACCGCGAGCCGCTGGCAGAGGTTTTCGAGCTGGCGCACGTTGCCCGGCCATGCGTAGTCGCGGAGCGCACCGAGCGCCGCGGGCGAGAACCGCTTGGCCTGCGTCGCGCTCGTGGCGGCCGCGCGCGCGAGAAACTGCTCGGCCATCAGCGGGATGTCCTCGCGACGCTCGCGCAGCGGCGGCAGGTGCAGGCGCACGACGTCGAGCCGGTGCAGGAGATCGGCGCGGAACTCGCCGCGCGTGACTTTCGCTTCGAGATCCTGGTGCGTGGCCGCGATCACGCGCGCGTCGGCCCGGATCAGCTCGCGTCCGCCGACGCGGTAGAACTCGCCGGCCGCGAGCACGCGCAGCAGGCGCGTCTGCAGCGTGAGCGGCATGTCGCCGATCTCGTCGAGGAACAGCGTGCCGCCGGCCGCCTGCTCGAAGCGTCCGGCATGACGACGCGCGGCGCCCGTGAACGCGCCGATTTCATGCCCGAACAATTCGGATTCGAGAAGCTCGGCCGGAATCGCGGCGGTATTCAGCGCGACGAACGGCCGCGACGCGCGCGCGCTTTCGCGATGCAGCGCGCGCGCGACGAGCTCCTTGCCGGTGCCGGTCTCGCCGGTGATCAGCACGCCGAGCCCGCTCGCGGCGACGCGGCCGATCGCGCGGAACAGCTCGCGCATCGCAGGGCTCTGGCCGATCAGCTCCATCTCGCTGACGGTCGGCTGCATCGGCGCCGGCGGCAGGTGCTTGGCGTACGAGAGCGCGCGCTCGGCCGCCGCCACGGCCAGATCGAGATCGAATGGCTTGGGCAGGTAATCGAACGCGCCGTGGCGATACGCGGCCGCCGTCGACGCGATGTCGGTGAACGCGCTCATGACGATCACCGGAAAACGCGGTTCGTGCAGCGCGACGCGTTCGAGCAGCTTCAGGCCGCTGAGGCCCGGCATGCGCACGTCGGTGTAGAGCACCGCGGGCGTCTCCTCGGCGAGCGCCGCGAGCGCGTCCTCCGCGGTGCCGAACTCGCGCGGCGCGAAGCCCGCTTCGCGGAGCGCCGCGCCGAGCACGAGGCGCACGCTGCGATCGTCGTCGACGATCCAGACGTTCGGCTTCGCCTCCGCATTCATGCGCGCGCTCCGTCGTCGGAGACCGGCAGCATCACGGTAAACACCGTCGCGCCGGGCCGGCTCGCGTAGCCGAGATCGCCGCCGTGCTCGCGCGCGATCTCGCGCGCGATCGCAAGGCCAAGGCCGCTGCCGTCGGCGCGTCCCGACACCATCGGCTCGAACAGCGTTTCGGCAAGATCGGCCGGCACGCCGCGGCCGTCGTCTGCGACGTCGATGCGCAGCGCGAGGCGCAACGTGCGCTCGCCGATGCGCGCGCCGTGCTCGGCGCGCGTGCGCAGCGTGAGATGGCCCGCGCCGGCCTCGACCGCGTTGCGCGCGAGATTGAGCAGCGCCTGCTGCAGCCGGTCGGCATCGGCGTTGATCGCCGGCAGGCTCGGATCGTAGTCGCGGCGGATCGCCGGCGCCGACGGCTCGGCGGCGATCAGCGATGCAACGCGCTCGATCGCCTCATGGATGTTCGTGCGCGCAAGCCGCGGTTTCGCGCCGGCGCGAAGCAATCGATCGGATAGCGCCGCGACACGGTCGACCTCGGCCATGATGAGCTCGGCCAGCTCGACAAGCTCGGGCGCTTCGAGACGGCGGCGCAGCAGCTGCGCCGCGCCGCGCACGCCCGCGAGCGGGCCCTTGACTTCGTGCGCGAACCCGCGCAGCGATTCCGACAGGCGCAGGCCCGCCGGCTCGGCCTTCGATGCGTGCAGCTCGATCAGCACGAGCCCTTCGTCGATCGGCGTGAATGCGAGATCGGCGCCGCGATCGCCGATCGCCGTGCGCAGGCGCGCGTCGCGCAGCCAGACGCGGCGCTGTTCGGCGAGCGCGCGCGACACGGCGTCGGTCAGTTGCGGCGGCTTCGCATCGAGCATCGCGAGCGGATCGCCGCGCCACGAGCGCGTGCCGGAGCCCAGCCACTCGTACAGCGCCGGATTCGCCGCGCGCAGGACGAATCCGGCATCGACCAGCGCCATCGCGGTGGCGCAGGCGTCGAGGAATGCCGCTGCGATCGACTGGCGCGATGCGGTTGGATCGGTAGACATTGCACCATTGTAGTGCACGGCCCGCCGTTCCCCTCTCCCGCGTGCGGGAGAGGGATCGATAGCGATGGCATTTTGTGTCCGATACTGGTCTGCGACCGCACTGTTGCGAACGCCGGGACGCGCCTACGATGCGCTCACCCAGACCCAGCGAGATCCGCCGTGACCCACCAAAACACCGCCCTCATCGTCATCGACGCCCAGGAATCGTTCCGCCAGCGCCCCTACTGGAACGGCGACGAAGCGCCAGCCTTTTTTGACCGTCTGCAGGCCCTCGTTGATGGCGCGAAGGCGCGCCGCATCCCGATCGTGCAGATCTTCCACGTCGAGGACGAGGGCGCCTTCTCGCTCGCGAGCGGCCACGTCCGCACGATGGCGCCCCTCGCGATCGCGCCCGACGCGGTGTTCCACAAGCATCGGCACAGCGCGCTCGTCGGGAGCGGATTGCCGATCTGGCTGACCGAGCGCGGCATCCGCCGGCTGATCGTCTCGGGCATCCGCACCGAGCAATGCTGCGAGACCACCACGCGCCATGCATCCGACAGCGGCTTCGACGTCGATTTCGTGACCGAAGCGACGCTGACGTTCGCGATGACCGCGCGCGACGGCCGCGTCTACACGCCGGCCGAGATCCGCGCACGCACCGAGCTCGTGCTCGCCGACCGCTTCGCGCGCATCGCGACGGTCGGGCAGGCGCTCGACGGCGCTGCGGCGAGACTTGCGGCGTGAGCGTGCCGGGCGGGCGTCGCATCGACGTCACGGTGATCGTGCCGCCGCGCGCGCTGCTGCTCGACATCGCCGGTCCGATCGAGGTGTTGCGCCGCGCGAACATCGAGCAGGGCGACGTTCGCTTCGACGTGCGCTATGCAGGCGCATCTGCGGCAGTCGCGAGCTCCATCGGCCTCACGCTATCGGGCATCGAGCCGTTGCCCGAGGCGCTCGCCGACGGCGCGATGATCGTCGTGCCGGGCAATGCGGACACCATCGCGTTCGGCGCCGACGCGGCGGATACGGTCGTCGAGCGCGACGAAACCGCGATCGTCGCCTGGCTCGCGCGCGTCGTGCGTCCGTCGCACATGCTGGTGACGATCTGCTCGGGCGCGCTGCTCGCCGCGCGCGCGGCCCTGCTCGACGGCCACGACTGCACGACGCACTTCAGCGTCTGCGACAAGCTCGCCGCGCTCGCGCCCCGCGCGCGCGTGCTCGAGAACCGGCTTTACGTCGCCGACGGCCAGCGCTGCAGCAGCGCCGGCGTCACCGCGGGCACCGACCTGATGCTGCATCTCGTCGCGCAGCTTTGCAGTCCCGCGGTTGCGCTCGCCGTCGCGCGCCATCTCGTCGTCTATCTGCGACGCAGCGGCAGCGATCCGCAGCTCTCGCCCTGGCTCGAGGGCCGCAACCATATCCATCCGGCCGTGCACCGCGCGCAGGATGCGATCGCGGCCGATCCCTCGCGCGCATGGACGCTGGCGACGCTCGCGCGCAT
>CALFNI010000502.1 GCA_937902695.1 uncultured Rhodanobacteraceae bacterium | reverse complement strand
AATAAAGCAGGTACGGATACGGCATCGACTCGGGTTTCGCCGTCGCCGCGTCGATGGTCATGCCGATCACGTTGCCCTGCTCGACACCCCACAGGCGCGCCGCGAGATTGCGCTCCGCGTTCGTGAGCCACAGAAACCGCGCGATGCGCTCGCGATAGCGCTGGTAGACGGGCAGATGCGCCATCGGCTCGTCGTGCAGCGTCGGCGCCATAAGGAGCTTCTTCGAAACGAAGCGGCACGCCGCGAAATAGCTCGTCGGATAGAGATACGTCGTGAGCACGACCGCCTTGTAGTCGTCGGCGTGCGCATCGAGGTGCGCGAAGAGCCCCGGACACCAGGGCCCCTGGAACTTGATGACTTCCTCCTGCAGCGCCGTCGTCCAGAAACGCGCGGCGCGCTCGCTCGTCGTGCCGCTCGTTGCCCAGTCGGCGCGAACCTTGCGGTCGAGCGTGAAGAAGTATTCGCTGCGCGCGAATGCGGTCGCGAAGCGCCGCACGGTGACGCCGCCGACGCGTTCGGCACCTTCAGGCAGCGCGTTTTGCCAGGTGATGTAGTCGAGCGCGGTCGAGGTCAGGAGGTCGACCTCGAAATCCTCGCTCAGCAGCTCGGCGTATTGCCAGGCGAGCGCCTCCGATCCGCCGACCATTTCGGGCGCCCAGCGCTGCGCGACGATCGCGATGCGCGGCTTCATCGCGCGAGGCCGAGCAGCGCGACGAAACGCTCTTGCAGACGGGCAGGCGCGAACTCGGCGCGATAGCGGGCGGCGCCGCGCTCCTGCAGGCGCCATTGCAGCTCGCGGTCGTGGAGCACGCGGTTCGCCGACGCGGCGAACAGCAGCGGATCGGCGTCGGGCCAGACGATGCCGGCGTCGCCGATCGTTTCCGGAACGGCCGCGCATGCGCGGGCGACGATCGGCAGCTTGAATGCCATCGCCTCGACGAGCGGCACGCAGAATCCCTCGTGCCGGCTGAGCAGCATCAGCACGTGGCTCGCGAGGTAGGCGGCCTTGAGCTCCGCCTCGCTCGCGACGAGCAGCCAGCGCGCGCGATGGCCGAGCCGGTGCTGCGCGATGCGCTCGTGGATCGCCATCTCGTACGCGCGAAGGTGCACGTCGGTCTTGCCGATCAGCACGAGCCGCGCGTCGTCGCCGAAGCGGTCGACGTAGGTCGCGAACGCGTCGACGAGATCGAGATGGCCCTTGTTCGGCGCGACGCGGCCGACCATCAGGAAGTTGAACGTGCCGTCGCCGAGCTCGTCGAGCAGCGCGAGATCGGCCTCGCGGTCGAGCAGCTCCTCGACGCGATGGAACGGCGGCAGCACCTGCACGCTATCCCGGGGCGCGCCGTCCGCGACGAGCTCGCCGCCGTTGAACGACGAATCGGCGAGGTAAAGCTCGCAGCCGAGCGAGGCGACCACCGGAATCTCGGCGCGCCCGCGGCTGCACGTATCGACATGCAGCGGCGAGATGCCCTCGAAGAACGCCGGCGGCGTGATGTTGTGGTAGCGCACGACGCGAAAGCCGCGTGCCTTGCGCAGGATCTCGATCGCCTCCGGCCAGCCGATCGAATAGTGGTAGACGATCAGGTCGTCCGGGCCGCCGGCGAAGCGCAGGAGCTCGGATACCGGATGCGTCGGCGTGGCAACGTCGTCGCGGCCGTCGCAGAAGATGCGCGTCTCGATGCCGCGCGCGGTCAGGCAATCGAGCATGCCGAGCACGTCGGCGCCGATCGCGTCGCGGCTCGCGAACACCGGCAGCAGCAGCGCGGCCTTCATGCGGCGAACCGCGCGAACGCGGCTTCGAGATTTCCCGCCAGCGCGGCCGGCGAGAACGCGTCGCGATAACGCGCCCGCCCGAGCTCGCGCAGCATCTCGCGCAGCATGAGATCGGTATGGATGCGCATGACCGACATCGCGACGAGATGCGGGTCGGGCTCGTTCCAGACGATGCCCGCGTCGCCGATGGTCCAGGCGAGCGCGCTCGAGCCGAACGCGACGATCGGCGTGCCGAGCGCCATCGCCTCGACGAGCGGCACGCAGAACCCTTCGTGCGCGCTCATCATCACGAGCGCGTCGGCGGCCGCATACGCGGCGCGAAGCTCCGAGGGTGTCGCATCGTCGATCGAGACGACGGCCGCGTCGGCGCCCATCGCGTGCATGTGCTCGCGCACGGCAACGCCGTAGCGCTCGAGGTTCGGATCCAGCTTGCCGATGCGCAGGAGGCGCGTGCGCGGATCGGACATCCGCCGGCAGACCGTCAGCGCGTCGATCAGCGCGAAATCGCCCTTGTTCGGCGCGATGCGGCCGACCATCAGCAACTCCGGCGCGCCATCCGAGCTCGAGCCGAGCCGGCGCGCGTCCGGTGCGGCGGCGAGCAGCTCTTCGACCTTGTGGAACGGCGGCAGCACGGCGCAGCGTCCCGGATCGACGCCGCGCTTCAGAAAATCCTCGAGATTGAACGGCGAGCAGCCGAGATAGAGCTCGCAGTCGAGCGCCGCGTACGCATCGAGCTCGGCGCGGCCGGCCGTGCACGCGCTGACGTAGCCTTCCGACCAGCCCTCGAAGAACTCCGGCGGCGTGATGTTGTGGTAGCGCACGACGCGGCGCGCCTTCGTGCGCCGCAACAGATCGAGCGCGAAATCCCAGCCGATGCAGTAGTGATAGACGAGGACGTCGTCGGCGCCGGCGAGCCACGCGTCGATCTCCGCGTGCGGACGGACCGCCTCGGCGACATCGCGGGAATGCGGCGCGAACACCGCGACTTCGTGGCCGAGCGCGCGCAGCGCCGCGGTCATGCCGAGCGTGTCGTTGCTGACCGCGTCGTACGGCGCGAGCCCCGGCACCAGCATGGCGACTCTCATGTGCGTGCGTACGCCGCGTTGCCGGTCGTCATGCGCGCCGCGCCAGCACGGCGTCGGGTCCGCCGAATGCCGTATCGACCGCGAAACCGGCCGCGCCGAGCAGCGCCGAGGCGATCGGCCGGTCGAGCATGGCGACGCGTCCGTTCGCGAGATCCGCCAGACGCTTCGGCTCGCCCGCCGCGATCAGCAGCCAGCCGCCGGGCTTCAGCGCGCGCGCGGCCTCGGCGAGCAGCGTCGCGAGGCCGTCGCCGGCCGGCGGGCCCGAGACCGCGACCGCATCGAGGCTCCGGTCTTCGCAGCGCGCGAGCGCCGCCATCGGATCGCCGGCGGCGACATTCAGGCCGCGTTCGCGCGCGCGTCGCGCGAGCACGCCGTTCGATTCGAAGCCGGCGACATCGGCGCCGAGGCCGGCGAGCGCCGCGGCGAAGCTGCCGTCGCCGCTGCCGAGCTCGACGACGCGGGCGCGCGCACCGATGCGGTCGCGCAACGCTGCGATCCACGCCGATTGGCGCGCAGCGCGCGCGGCGGCGACTTCGCTCGCGTCGTGCACCGCGGCGATCAGCGCATCGGCATGCGCCCTGTTCGCGTCCGACGCGCCTTCGATGCCGTCGATCGCAGCCTGCAGCGAGACGAGCCAGTGGTTGACCGCGTGCACGTAATGGCGCAGCGACGGCACGTCGCCGAGCCGGCTCTCGGTCTCGCCGACGCGCGCGTCGAGCGTGCCGACGCGCTCATCGAACGACGCCGTCAGTTGCGCGAGACGCGCGCTCGCCTCGCCGAGCTCGCCGCGCACGCCGTCGACGCGCGCGTTGGTGCCGCGCACGTCGTCGGCGATGCGGCCCGCGTGCGCCTGGGCATCGAGGAATTGCGCGGCATTGCGCGTGTCGGCCGCGCGTTGATGGCGCAGCATCAGCGGCAGGCCCGCGAACGCGATCAGCCAGTTCAAGCCGAAGCCGACGACCGGAACGCGCGTGAGCTTGGCCAGCGCGTAGCGCGGCAGCAGGCCGCGGACGCGCGTGCCGATCGCGCGTCCTTCCGGCGAATAACGAAGATTGCCGAGCACCTCGGCCTTCGGCGCACCCGCCGCCAGCAGGCGGATCTGCGCGTCGAGGCCGGGCTCGTCGGGCGGGCGCTTGAGCAGCGCGCGAAATGCGGCGTCTACGAATGCCGTGTAATGGTCGCCGGTGAGCTCGGCGATCGAATAGTCGAGACGCGCGCGATCGATCGTGCCGTCATGCGAGAGCCGCTCGGCGCTCCGCGCCGGCGGGGCTTCCTTGCGCGGCAGCGGCGCGCGCATGCGCGCGGCGTCGGCATCGGCGCGGATCTCGGCTTTTACGCCCGCGAGATAGCTGTCGTTCGCATCGGAAGCGGCGTTCTCCGCGCGGGCGGACGACATCGGCGTGATTGGCATGGATTGCGGGCGTTGGACGGGACGAGGGCGGGGCTGGCCGGACGGCGGGGCTCGCCGGCGCGACTCCCCAGAGTGCCCGCCGAAATTGTGCCATAGCGGCACCCGGCTATCGAGAATTGCGGGGTTTGGGGCGCGTTCGGCTCAGCGCAGCGGCGCGGCGCGGGCCGCGACATCGTGCGGCCGCTCGCCCTCGCGCGCGCGGGCCGTCAGCGGCACGATGCCGTAGGCCCGCGCCGTTTCGATGTCGATCAGCGCGTAATCCGGCCGGTGCGCCTTGTCGAGCCGGCCCGCGATGCGGTTGAACCGCTGGCGTCCCGCCGCGCGCGCGGCGTCGAACGAGCTCGCCGCGGCGCGCGGCAGATGCCCCGCATCGGTGCCGAGCAGCGTCGTCTCGAGGAACTCGGGCCGGCCGCGGTCCGACGCCGCGTAGAACCCGACGAACGCATGCCGCGGCACGAGCACGATGAAGCTCCGGATGCCGAGCCGCTCGAGGACGGACGCGATCAGCACGCTGCTGTCGATGCAGTTCGCGCGCCGCTCGGCCCAGCTATCGGCGACGAGACGCACGCGCTGGCTGTAGATGTTCGGGCCGCGGCTCAGCGCGGGATCGCCCTCGGCGTAACGAAGCCCGTGCGCCTCGAGCGCGTTCCAGACCCCGCGCACCTGCGCGATCTTCGCATCGGCCGTGCCGGCGTCGGCGTCGGAGGTGGCGCCGGCACCGTGCGCGAGCTCGAGCACGGCATCGACGACGGCGTCGTCGGGATCGACATAGGCCGCAAACACCCAGCCGAGATCGACGCGATCGCGCCCTTCGCGGAAGTAGTAGAGCGCATCGTCCAGCGGGTGCACGCGCACGGTCAGCTCGCGCACGTCGGCGGGGAGCCCCTTCGCCTCGATGCGGACCCGCAGCGCCTGGAGGTGCGGCGCGGCGAGCCGGCGCAGGTAGGCCGCATCCCACGCGAGCCGCGGCCGGAGCTCGACCGCAACGCCGCCGCGCAGCGTGCGCGCTTCGACCGTGGCCGGTGCCACGAGCCCCTCGGTCTCCACCGTCAGGCGCACTTCGCGCGGCACGTCCGTCGTCGCGCGCACCGCGACGAGCCCGCTGCCATCGCCCGCCGCGCCGTTCGCCGCCGATCTCGCCTGCGAAAGATCGAGCACCGGGAAGATCTCGCCGTCCGGCGCGATGTCGACGTTCCAGCGCAGCGCATCGGCCCACGCCGCCGGCGTGCCGAGAAAAACCGTCGCGAGCGCCAGCCGCGCGACCGCTCGCGCCAGCCGGCCGGTTGCCAGCGTATCCATCGCACGACTATCGTTGCGGCGGTCCGGGGTTGTCCAGCGGCCTGCGTCGCAATCCCGAGCGTTCCTTCGCGCCGCCTTTCCGAGCACGTCCTTCAAGTGGAGCCCGTCATGCGCCAATCCGCTCTCGCCCTCCTCATCG
>CALFNI010000501.1 GCA_937902695.1 uncultured Rhodanobacteraceae bacterium | reverse complement strand
CGCGTGGCGTGCCGGGCTGGAGCGGGGGTTCGGGACGGCGGGGCTCGCTGGCGCAGCCGGCGAGGAGCACGATCAGGACGGCGGCGAGGCCAGGGCGAACGGTGACAGGCACGCCGCTACGCTGACCGACTCCCGCAGGCCCTGTCAAACGGAGAAAAACGGCGGTAGCTGCCGGCGGGCGTCAGCCCGTGCCGCCGCAAACTGTCAGTTTCGGACGCGTCGCGACCGCAGCCGGCTGCGGCTGGGGCGCGACTTCGAGCAGGTAGCTCTGCAGATCCTTGACCGTTTCCTCGAAGCTTTCGAGGCGTGAATTGGCGGCGAGGGCGACCGGCTGCGGCACGTGGCCCGCGTCGAGGAGGCCGCGGACGAGATCGCGCTGGTGATCGGAGAACGCCGGATCCTGCAAGGCCTCGTCGAGCGCGCAGATGAGCGCGGCGAGCCAGCCCGACGACGGGGAGCGCAGTGCCAGCAGCAGTTCGTTGGTCGACGCTTTCATCAGGGTCCCCTGTGATTCCCTGCCCGGAATCGATGCAGATTTGATGCCAGCGTGCGCCGCCGCAGATCGTTTAGGCTTCTGCTTTGCGAAGGGGAAGTCCCGATGCGCGTCCCGGTCCGTCCCGTTGTCCTGCTGGCGTTCCTCTTCGCGGCTGGCTGCGCGGCGCCGCCGCCGGCGGCCGTTCCCGGCGACGGATTCGACCTCGTCATCCGCGGCGGCACCGTCTACGACGGCTCCGGCGGCGAGCCGGTTCGCGCCGACGTCGGCATCCGCGGCGATCGCATCGCGTCGATCGGCGACCTTTCGAAGGCGCAGTCGACGCGCGTCGTCGACGCGACCGGCATGGCCGTGGCGCCGGGGTTCGTGAACGTGCTGTCGTGGGCGCCCGATTCGCTGATGGCCGACGGCCGCGGCGAATCGGACAGCCTGCAGGGCGTCACGATCGAGCTCTTCGGCGAGGGCTGGTCGTACGGTCCGCTCAACGATGCGATGAAGAAGGAGATGACCGAGCAGCAGACCGACATCAAGTACGACGTCTCGTGGTCGACGCTCGGCGGCTTCATGGAGACGCTCGAGAAGCGCGGCATCGCGCCGAACATTGCGAGCTTCGTCGGCGCGAGCACCGTGCGCGAATACGTCGTCGGCAACGCAAACCGGAAGGCGACGCCGGCCGAGCTCGGCGAGATGCAGCGCCTGGTCGGCGAGGCGATGAAGGAAGGCGCGCTCGGCGTCGGCTCGGCGCTGATCTACTTTCCCGGCAACTTCGCCGACACGGCCGAGCTCACCGCGCTGGCGAAAGCCGTCGCGCCATTCGGCGGCGCGTACATCTCGCACATGCGCAGCGAGGCCGATCGGCTGCTCGAAGGCATCGACGAGCTCGTCGGCATCGCAAGGGCAGCCGGCATCCACGGCGAGATCTACCATCTCAAGGCGGCCGGCCGCGACAACTGGCCGAAGATGCGCGAGGCGATCGCGCACATCGAAGCCGCGCGGAAGAGCGGCGTCTCGGTCAGCGCGAACATGTACACCTACACGGCCGGCGCGACCGGTCTCAACGCGTGCATGCCGCCGGCCGTGCAGGAAGGCGGCCTCGAAGCGTGGATCGGGCGGCTCAAGGATCCGAAGATCCGCGCGACGCTGATCGACGACATGGCCCGGCCCGGCAAGGACTGGGAGAACATCTGCTACGCGGCGGGCGATCCGAAGAACATCCTGCTGATCGGCTTCAAGAACGAGAAGCTGAAGCCGCTGACCGGCAAGACGCTCGCCGAGGTCGCCACGATGCGGGGCACGTCATGGGAAGAAACCGCGGTCGATCTCGTGATCGAGGACGGTGGCCGCGTCGACACGGCGTTCTTCCTGATGAGCGAGGAAAACGTGAAGCTCGGGCTCTCGCAGCCGTGGGTCGCGCTCGGCTCCGACGAAGGTTCGTACGCGCCCGAAGGCGTTTTCCTGAAGTTCCAGCCGCATCCGCGCGCATACGGCAACTTCGCGCGCTTCCTCGGCCATTACGTGCGCGACGGGCACGTCGATACGCTGGCATCGGCTGTACGACGCCTGTCCGCTCTGCCGGCCGACAACTTCAAGCTGCGCGACCGCGGCCATCTCAAACAAGGCTATTTCGCCGACGTCGTCGTGTTCGATCCGGCGAGGATCGCCGACCACGCGACGTACGACGCGCCGCGCCAGTTCGCGACGGGCGTGAAGGACGTCGTCGTCAACGGCGTCGAGATCGTCCGCGACGGCGCGTCGACGGGCGCCAGGCCGGGACGCTTCGTGCGCGGCCCGGGCTACGTCGCCGCGGCGCATTGAGCGCGGTGCGATCGATGGCGGCGCCGCGCGCGAGCGACGTGCTGATACTCGGCGGCGGCGTGATCGGCCTGTCCTGCGCGTATTACCTGCTCGAGGCGGGGCGCGGCGTCACGGTCATCGAGCAGGGCACGGCCGGCTGCGGCAGCTCGCACGGCAACTGCGGGACGCTGACGCCGAGCCACGCGACCCCGCTCGCGATGCCGGGCGTGATCGGTCCCGCGTTGCGCACGCTGCTGCATCCCGATGCGCCGCTGCGCATCGCGCCGCGCTTCGATCCGCGGCTGTGGCGCTGGCTGTTCGGCTTCGCGCGGCGCTGCAACTGGAACGATTTCCGCGCGGCGACGCGCGCCAAGGCGCCGCTGCTGCTGGAATCGCGCAAGCTGATCGAGGCGCTCGTCCGCAAGGAATCGCTCGACTGCGAGTTCGAACCGGGCGGCACGCTCTATGTGTTCCGCGATGCGGCCGCGTTCGAGGAATCCCGGTGGCTGCCGCGCGCGCTCGGCGAAATCGGCATGCCGATCGATACGCTCGACGGCGCCGCCGTCGATGCGATGGAGCCCGCGCTGAAACCCGGCGCCGTCGGCGGATATTTCAACCCGGGCGATGCGCACCTTCGGCCCGATCGCTACGTCGGTGCGCTGGCGGATCTCGTGCGCGCGAAGGGCGGCACGATCGCCGAAGGCGCGCGCATCGAATCGATCGAGCGCGAAGACGCGCGCATCACGCGCGTGCGGACGAGCCGCGGCGATTCCCGCGTCGATTTTTCGGGCCGCGACGTCGTGCTCGCGCTCGGCGCGTGGTCGCCGATGCTTGCAAGGCAGCTCGGCCTCCGTCTGCCGATCCAGCCCGGCAAGGGCTACTCGATCACGTACTCGCGGCCGGCGTCGGCGCCGCGGATTCCGCTCGTGCTGAAGGAGCGCAGCGTCTGCGTCACCGCCTGGAGCTCGGGTTATCGTCTCGGCAGCACGATGGAGTTCGCCGGTTACGACACCTCGCTGAATCGCACGCGCCTCGATGCGCTGCGCCGCGGCGCGGCGGAGTACCTGCGCGATCCCGAAGGGCCGGCCATCGTCGAGGAGTGGTACGGCTGGCGGCCGATGACCCCTGACGACCTGCCCATGCTCGGCCGCGCGCCCGGCATCGAGAATCTCGTTCTGGCGACGGGACATGGCATGCTCGGCGTCAGCATGTCGGCGATCACCGGCGTTCTGGTGAGCGAGGTCGTGGGCGGCAAGCCGCCATCGCTCGATCTCGCGCCTTATGCCGTCGCACGTTTTCAATGAGTTGGCAATCCGGGGGAGTTCCATGCGTCGATTCGTACTCGCTGCCTGCCTTGCGCTGACGTCTGCATTCGCGTTCGCGGCCGACGGCGCCAAGCCGTCCGGCGATCCGGTGCAGTTCCAGTGGGGCGTCAAGATTCCGCTGCGCGACGGCGTCAGGCTCAACGCGACGCTGTACCGGCCGCTCGACCAGAAGGAGGCGGTGCCGTGCGTGTTCACACTGACGCCGTACATCTCGCAGAGCTATCACGACCGCGGCATGTACTTCGCCGCGCACGGCTACGTGTTCGCGACGGTCGACGTGCGCGGCCGCGGCAACTCCGAAGGCGAGTTCACGCCGCTCTTGCAGGAAGCGAAGGACGGCCACGACGTGGTCGAATGGCTCGGCACGCAGCCGTACTGCAACGGCAAGGTCACGATGTGGGGCGGCTCGTACGCGGGCTACGATCAGTGGGCGACCGCGAAGGAGTTTCCCGCGCATCTCGCCACGATCGTGCCGGCCGCCTCGCCGATGCCGGGCGTCGACTCTCCGCTGCGCAACAACGTCTTCTATCCGTACGACATGCCATGGCTGACGTTCGTCAGCGGCAAGGCCGGCCAGGACAAGATCTTCGGCGACAGCAGTTTCTGGAGCGCCATGTTCCGCCGCTGGTACGAGGCGCATGCGCCGTTCGCCGAGCTCGACACGTGGATCGGCAATCCGTCGCCGATCTTCCAGACATGGATCGCGCACCCGGCGCAGGACGCGTACTGGGACAGCTACAGCCCGACCGATGAGCAATACGCGAAGCTCGATCTGCCGATCCTGACGATCACCGGCCACTACGACGGCGATCAGCCGGGCGCGATGGCGTTCTATCGTGCGTACATGGCGCACGCCTCGCAGGCCGGCAAGGATCGGCATTACCTCATCATCGGCCCGTGGGATCACCCGGGCACGCGCACGCCGCAGGCCGAGGTCGGCGGGCTCAAGTTCGGCGAGGCGTCGCTGCTCGACATGAACGCGCTGCACAAGGCCTGGTACGACTGGACGATGAAGGGAGGCGCCAAGCCCGAGTTCCTCAAGGACAAGGTCGCGTTCTACGTCGTCGGCGAGGAAGCATGGCGCTACGCGCCGACGCTCGATGCGGTCACCGCACGCGCCGAGCCGTGGTATCTCGATTCCGTCGCCGGCCGCGCGAACGACGTGTTCGCATCGGGCAGCCTCGATAGGAACGAGCCGTCCGGCGGCAAGCCAGACAGCTACGTCTACGATCCGCTCGACACGTCGCCGGCCGAGTGGGAATCGATCGACGTGCCGAACGGCCTTACCGACCAGCGCGTCATGCGTAACGCTGCGGGCAAGATGCTCGTCTACCACACGGCGCCGTTCGCGGCCGACACCGACGTCGCGGGCTTCTTCAAGCTGTCGGCCTGGATCTCGCTGGACCAGCCGGACACCGATTTCATCGCGGCGATCGCCGAGATCAAGTCGGATGGTTCGAGCGTGGCGCTCAGCGACGATCTCTTGCGCGCGCGCTACCGCAAGAGTTTCCGCGCCGCCGAATCGGTCAAGCCCGGCGCGATCGAGCGCTACGACTTCGATCACTTCACGTTCCAGGCGCGCCGCATCGCGAAGGGCAGCCGCCTCAGGCTCGTCATCGCGCCGGTCAATTCGCAGTGGTCGCAGAAGAACTACAACAGCGGCGGCGTCGTCGCGAACGAATCGGGCAAGGATGCGAAGAAGGTGACCGTGACGCTGTACCACGATGCGGCACACGCGAGCGCACTGTACGTGCCGCTCGCCGCGGCGAGCTCGGTGCATCCGAAGTAGATCAGGACAGGACACGGCTTGCCAACAGTCACCGCCAGAGCGAGGGTCGCCAGGGCATGGACGAACGCGATCTGATCGTTCTCGGCGCGGGCTCGGGCGGCATCTCGGTCGCGATACGCGCCGCGCGCCATGGCGCCCGCGTGACGCTGCTCGAGCCGAACGCGATCGGCGGCACCTGCGTCAACGTCGGCTGCGTGCCGAAGAAGGCGATGTGGATCGCAGCCGAGCTTGCCGAAGCACAGGCGGTCGCGCGCGAAGTCGGATTCGCGAGCGCGCCGGGTCCGCTCGACTGGATCGAATACGTGCGACGTCGTCAGGCGTACATCGACGACATCCACGCGAGCTACCGCCGCCGCTTCACCGAGTTCGGCATCGAGCTCCTCGGCGAATACGGCCGCTTCGTCGACGCCGGGACGATCACGACCGGAACGCGCACGCTCGTCGCCAGGCACATCGTCATCGCGACCGGTGCGAAGCCGCGCAGGTCGACCATGCCGGGCGGCGAC
The DNA here is from genome assembly GCA_937902695.1 of uncultured Rhodanobacteraceae bacterium. Taxonomy (GTDB): domain Bacteria; phylum Pseudomonadota; class Gammaproteobacteria; order Xanthomonadales; family Rhodanobacteraceae; genus Dokdonella_A. Next base: position 3,189 of record CALFNI010000501.1, on the reverse strand, counting down.
CTTGGCATCGTCTCGGACGGCTTCTTCGACCTTCGCGCCCTGCCGCGCCGCGTCGCGATCGTCGGCGGCGGCTATATCGCGGTCGAGCTCGCGGGGGTGCTGCATGCGCTCGGCGCGGAGGTCAGCGTCTTCGTGCGCGGCGATCGCCTGCTCGCCGGATTCGACGCCGAGACGACCGAGCAGCTCCTGATGGCGATGGTCGCGCGCGGCGTGCATGTCGCCATGGGTCGCGAGCCCGCGTCCGCGACGCACGACGGCGTCTCGCACGCGCTGCAGTTCGCCGACGGCGAGGCGATCGACGGATTCGACACGCTGATCTGGGCCATCGGGCGCGATGCGAACACGCAATGGCTCGACCTCGACCGGGCCGGCGTGCGCCTCGGTCGCGGCGGCTACATCGAAACCGACGAGTGGCAGAACACGAACGTCGAAGGCATCCACGCGCTCGGCGACGTGACCGGACGCCTGGCGCTGACGCCGGTCGCGGTGGCGGCGGGGCGGCGACTCGCCGACAGGCTGTTCGGCCATGCGCCCGATGCAAAGCTCGACTACACGAACGTGCCGACGGTCGTCTTCGCGCATCCGCCGCTGGCGTCGGTCGGACTCTCCGAGGAAGCGGCGCGCGCGCTGCACGGCAGCGACGTCGCCGTCTATCGCGTGCGTTTCCGCCCGATGTTCTCCGCGCTCACCGGCGGCGAGGAGCGGACGTTCATGAAGCTCGTCTGCGTCGGTGCGGACGAGCGCGTCGTCGGCGTGCACATCGTCGGGCGCTCGGCCGACGAGATGCTGCAGGGGTTCGCCGTTGCGCTGAAGGCCGGTGCGCGCAAGTGCGACTTCGACGCAACCGTCGCGATCCATCCAACGTCGAGCGAGGAGCTCGTGCTGATGGGCGAGATGAACCGCACGCCTGTGGTGTGAGCGCGCATGTCCCCTCTCCCGCTCGCGGGAGAGGGGGTTACATCTCAGTGCTTGCGTCCCGCGTTCTTCGTATCGCCGAACACTTCGACCGTCAGCGTGAACGTGCGTGCTTCGCCCGGACGCATCGCGCCGACGCCGACGATCTTGCGATCGATCTCCTCGTCGCGATCGTTGCGGATCGATAGCACCATCGAGTATTCCCACGCTTCGCCGTCCGACGGATGCCGGATCGTGCCTTCGACGCGAAGCGCCGACGTCGTCGTGAGCGCGCGCTTGGCCACGTCCGCATCGAAGCGGACGTGGTGCTTGCACTGCGGACAGACGCTCGCGCTTTCGAGGATGATCGCCTTGCAGTGCGGACAGGTCCGTGTCGCGCCGGCGGTACCGGGGCGCACGGGCCCCGGACGCGTTGCGCTCATGAGCCCGATCCGTTCTCCGCGCCGTTGCGGTGCGATTTCGACGTGGATGCCTTGTCTTCCCAGCCGAACTCGGCCTGCCCGCGCATGCGCGAGCCCGCAGCGACAGTCAGCGAACCGGCCTTGAGATCGCCGATCAGCACGCCCGACTGCTGCAACTCGACCTGCGAGGCTGCCTCGATGTTGCCTTCGAGCTCGCCCGCGACCGTGATCTTCTTCGCGCGCACGCTGCCATTGAGCTTGGCGTCCTTCTCGATCGTAAGATCGCCCTGCACGTTGACGTCGCCTTTGAACTTGCCGGCGATGCGGACGTGACCTGTGCCTTCGATCTTGCCCTCGATCGTGATGTCGGCGGCGATCAGCGATTCCTTCGCCTCGGCGCGCGTCTCGGTCCAGCGTGCGGCGGCCGGCTGCGGCGCCGCGTAATCGTTGACGGGAATGCTTTCCTTGGCGGGCGTCGAAACCGGATCGGACGGGAACGGCACGGATTCCTTCTTCGCCGTCGCGGGTTGATTGAAAATAGCCATTACTGCGTACTCCGCCTCAGGGGATTCGTAGCGTAGCACGCGACTTGCGACACATACCTGTGACGCAACTCACCGTATGCAGCTGAACATCGCGCCGCATAACGGAATTTTTCGCAATTCGCCCGCCACGCTCGCGCGAGCGTCGCAAACGAAAACGCCGTCCGGCATGCACCGGATGGCGTCGGAAAACGGAGACCCGCAATCAGCTGTTGCGCGGATGCCGATCGTTCGGCGCCGGTGCTCCACTCTTGTCGTCGGGCAACGGCACGATCGGCTCGACCGTCGCGGTGCCGGTCGGCTGCTCGAACTTCGGATCGTACGGATTGGCGCTTTCGCGGAGCTGTTTGTACGCAATCGCGCCGTCGATGGATCCGCCGGTGAGAACGCTCGCACCGGAAACCTGGTTCCCGTCGATTGCGGAGCGGCCAGCCGGCGTGATGTAAGTCAGCTTCCCGCCCGAACTCTCGGCACCGACCTTGAGATTGCAGACGCCGCCGACGCGCGATCCGGTGATGCCGGCCTTCACTTGCGCCCAGCGCGTCTTGGCACGCTCGAGCGCAACGCTGTCGGCGTATGTCTTCTTGAGGTCGCGCCAGATCTCGTTCGCCCTCGCGAACTCGTCCTTCGAGAGATCGGCGTAGATCGCTTCGCGCGCGTCGACGTAATCCTGATCGCCGCGTTCGGCGGCGAGCGCAGCCCATGCCATGGCGCGCGCCTTGTCGACCGGAACACCTTCGCCCTTGGCGTATATCACCGCGAGGTTGTATTGCGCCGGCTTGTACGCCCACGACGCCGACGTCTCGTACATGTCGATCGCGAACTTGTACTGCTTGTGCTTCACCGCGTCGACAGCACGATAGTAGAAGTACTGGCCGGGCCGCCCGTCTTCCTCGGGCGTGCCGAAGCCCCACTGTGCGGGACGCTCGGTCGTGTCGCGCGAGTTGTAGTTGGGCGCGTCGTCGATCGCCGATGCGATCCGCGGCGCCGCGAATGCGGCGAGCGCTGAAACGAGCGTGGGGACGAGCAGCTTGTGTGCATCCATGACCGACCTCCTGGCAAGTGATGTCGACACACATGAAGCGACGACGAAACTACGCCGCGAAATGTAAATCGTCAACGCACGCGCGCGCCCAGAATCCGGTCACATGCGGAACACGCCGTAGCGCTGTTGCTCGATCGGCGCATTCAGGGATGCCGAAATTGCGAGGCCCAGCACACGACGCGTGTCGACAGGATCGATGACGCCGTCGTCCCAGAGCCGCGCCGTCGCGTAGTACGGATGACCCTGGCGTTCGTACTGGTCGCGGATCGGCGCCTTGAACGCTTCC
>CALFNI010000500.1 GCA_937902695.1 uncultured Rhodanobacteraceae bacterium | reverse complement strand
CTGCTGCAGGCGCTCGCGAATCTGCCCGAGCATCCGCAGTCGGTGCCGATCAACCGCCTGGTGCAGGTCGAAGGCACGCCGCTCGCCGGCACCGCGGAGCTCGACCCGTTCGAGTTCGTGCGCATGATCGCCGCCGCGCGGATCGTGATGCCGGCATCGATGGTGCGCCTTTCGGCGGGCCGCGCCGAGATGAGCGACGAGCTGCAGGCGCTCTGTTTCTTCGCGGGCGCGAACTCGATTTTCTACGGCGAGAAATTGCTGACGACGGGCAATCCGGACATCGAGCACGACCAGCGGCTGTTCGCGCGCCTCGGCGTGCACGCGATGGCGGTAGACGTCGAGCCATCCACTGTCCACGCCGACATCGTCGAAGCCGAAGCGTCGTAAGAGCGGATGCATCCGCGACGCTTTTCCGCTCGACGCATCGCGGCTGAAACCGCTTCCTGCAAGAAAGACATGCCGCGTCCTTCGCTATTCGATCGCCTCGCCGAGCAGCACGCCGAACGTGCGCGCCGCTCGCTCGTGCGACGCCTGCGCGTCGTCGAAGCAGCCGACGGCGCGTACGTCACGCTCGGCGGAAAACGCCTGCTCAATTTCGCAAGCAACGACTACCTCGGCCTCGCGCAGCACCCGGCCGTCCGCGACGCGCTGATCGGCGCCGCCTTGCAATGGGGCGTCGGCGCCACCGCGGCGCCCTTGCTCGGCGGCCGCCGCGACGAGCACGCGGCCCTCGAAGACGCGCTCGCGCGCTGGACCGGCCGCGAGCGCGCGCTGCTCTTCACCGACGGCTGGGCCGCGAACCTCGGCACGATCGCAGCGCTCATCGGTCACGACGACGTTTGCGTCGAAGACAAGCTCAATCACGCGTCGCTGATCGACGCGACGCGCCTCGCCGGATGCGAGCTGAAGCGCTTTCGGCACGCGGACGTCGACGGCGCCCGACGCCAGCTCGAATCGACCCCGGGGCCCGTCGCCATGGTCGCGACGGACGGCGTCTTCAGCATGGACGGCGACATCGCCCCGCTCGTCGACCTCGCCGCGCTCTGTCGCGCCGAGCAGGCGACGCTGATGGTCGACGACGCGCACGGCCTCGGCGTGCTCGGGCCCGAGGGCGCCGGCAGCGTCGCCGAAGCCTCGCTGACGCAGGACGACGTGCCGATCCTGATGGCGACGCTCGGCAAGGCGCTCGGCGTCGCCGGCGCGTTCGTCGCCGGCAGCGCCGCGCTGATCGATGCGCTCGTGCAGGACGCGCGCACCTTCGTGTACGCAACGGCGACGCCGCCCGCGCTCGCGTCGGCGGCGCGCGCAGCCGTCGACGTCGCGCGCTTCGAAGGCTGGCGCCGCGATCGGCTGGCGCGCGTGATTGCGCACTTCCGCGGCGCCGCCGCCGCGCGCGGGCTCGCGTTGCTGCCGTCGCGCACGCCGATCCAGCCGCTGATCATCGGTGCAAGCGACGACGCCCTCGCGGTCGCCGCGAAGCTGGAGGACGCAGGATTCTACGTCCCCGCCATCCGCCCGCCGACCGTAGCCGACGGCGCGGCGCGCCTTCGCATCGCACTGACGGCGTTGCACAGCGGGAACGATGTCGAGCGTCTCGTCGACGCAGTCGCAAGAGCGCTCGCCTGATGCGCATCGAGACGCAAGGCGCCGGCGCCGATCTCGTCATGATCCACGGCTGGGCCATGCATGCGGGCATCTTCGCCGGCTTGGCGCGCGCGCTCGCGCCGAATTTCCGCCTGCACCTCGTGGACCTGCCTGGCCACGGCTACAGCCGCGACGATGCCGGTTCGCTCGATCCGGCCGACTGCGCACGCCGCATCGCGGAGCAGACACCGCGCGCGATCTGGCTCGGCTGGTCGCTCGGCGGCCTCGTCGCCATGCGCGCGGCGCTCGACGAGGCCGAGAGAGTGCGCGGTCTCGTGCTGATCTCGTCGAGCCCGCGCTTCGTCACCGGCGACGACTGGACATGCGGCGTTGCGCCGAGCGTGTTCGCCGAGTTCGGCGCAGGCCTCGCGCACGACTATCGCGGCACGATCGAGCGCTTCCTCGCGCTCGAAACGCTCGGCGCCGATCACGCGCGCGCCGAGCTCCGCGCGCTGAAGGCCGATGTGTTCGCGCACGGCGAGCCCGCGATGGCGGCGCTGACCGAGGGCTTGCGCGTGCTCGACGCGACCGATCTTCGCGCCGACATCGCCCGCATTCGCGCGCCCTCGCTCTGGATCGCGGGCCGGCGCGACCGTCTCGTCAGTGCCGATGCGATGCAGTGGGCTGCCGCGCAGACCGGCGGGCGCTACACCGAATGCAACAGCGGCCACGCGCCTTTTCTCGGCCACGCGGACGCGCTCGCCGCGTCCATCGCGGCGTTCGCACGGGAGCTGCCGCCATGAGCGCCGGCCTCGACGCGCGCCACGTGCGCCACGCGTTCGGCCGCGCCGCGGCCACGTATGAAGCGCATGCGGTGCTGCAGGCCGAAGTCGGCGCGCGATTGCTCGAACGGCTCGACGGGATCGACCTCGAGCCCGATCGCGTGCTCGATGCCGGCAGCGGTCCCGGTCGCGGCGCCGCGGCGCTGTGCACGCGCTTTCCGCGCGCGAGCGTCATCGCCCTCGATCTCGCGCTGCCGATGCTGCACGCGGCGGCGGCGAACGCGGGCGACCCGCCGGCGTTCGCGCGCGTCGGTGCCGACGTGCAAGCGCTGCCGTTCGCGGACGCGACGCTCGATCTCATCCACTCTAATCTCTGCCTTCAGTGGTGCGACGATCCCGGCCTTGCGATCGCCGAGTTCGCGCGCGTGCTGAAGCCCGGCGGCCTGCTGCTGTTCTCGACGTTCGGCCCCGCGACGCTGCACGAGCTGCGCAGCGCATTCGCCGCCGCCGATGCGGCGCCGCACGTCGGCCGCTTCGTCGACATGCACGACATCGGCGACGCGCTGCTGACGACCGGCTTTCGCGATCCGGTGCTCGAGCGCGATGATTTCACGCTGACCTACGCCGACGCGCTGACGCTGATGCGCGAACTCCGCGCGATCGGCGCGACCAACGCCGATGCGAAGCGCCAGCGCACGCTGACCGGCAAGGCGCACCTCGAGCGCGTGGTCGCTGCGTACGAGGCTTTCCGCATCGACGGCGTGCTGCCGGCGACGTATGAAGTCGTCTATGCGCAGGCGTTCGCGCCCGCGCCCGGCCAGCCGCGCCGCACGCCGGGCGGCGAGATCGCGAGCTTTCCGATCGAACAGCTGCGTGGGCGGCGACGCTGATGCGCAGGCGCGCGCTCGCTGCGGTGCTGATCGCGCTCGCCTCGGCGCTGTTCTTCACGGCGACGTACGTCTTGAACCGTGCGATTGCGACATCGGGCGGTCACTGGGCGTGGTCGGCGACGCTGCGCTATTTCCTGACGCTGCCGATGCTCGCCTGCGTGTTGCCGTGGCGCGGCGGCTTCGGCGACGTGTGGCGTGCGCTGCGCGCGCATCCGCGCGTGTGGCTGGCCTGGAGCGGGATCGGCTTCACGCTGTTCTGCGTCTGCCTCACGTGGGCCGCGGCGTACGCGCCGGCATGGCTCGTCGCGGGCACGTTCCAGCTCACCGTCATCGCCGGCATGCTGCTCGCGCCGCTCATCTACGACGATGCGCGCGCACGGCTGCCGCGCGGCGCGCTCGCGCTCGGCGTCGTGATCGTCGCCGGCGTCGCCGCGATGCAGCTCGGGCATTTCCACGGCACGCTCGACCGCGACGCCTGGCTTGCGCTCGCGAGCGTCACGGTCTCGGCGTTCCTCTATCCGCTCGGCAATCGCAAGATCCTGCTGCACCTCGAGCGCACCGGCGAGAGCCTAAATGCGACGCAGCGCGTGTTCGGCATGACGCTCGCGAGCCAGCCGTTCTGGATCGTCGTCGCGCTCTATGCGGGCGGCGTCGCCGGCGTGCCGCCATGGACGCAGGTCGCGCTCGCCGCCGGCGTCGCGCTCTTCGCGGGCACGATTGCGACGATCCTCTT
>CALFNI010000499.1 GCA_937902695.1 uncultured Rhodanobacteraceae bacterium | reverse complement strand
AGGCTACGCCGTCGATCGTGCGATCGAACGACTGATCGCGTTCGGCATCGAGAGCGCCTGCGTGAATGCGGGCGGCGACCTGAGGCGCATCGGCCCGGGCACCGAACCGGTTCACGTCCGCTCGCCGCGGGCGCCCCATCGGCCGCATCGCACGCTGCTGCTCGGCGACGGCAGCGTCGCCAGCAGCGGCAGCTATTTCGGACGCGCGCATGTCGATGCGCTGACGCGCACGCCGATGCGGGAGTGCTGCGTCACGGTCGTCGCCGACCGCTGCGCCGTCGCCGACGCGCTGACCAAGATCCTCATGGCGGACGCCGTCGCCGCCGCGCCGCTGCTCGACGCGTGGAACGCCGAGGCTCTCGTGTTCGATGCGGGCGGCGACGCGCATCTCGTCGGACGCGCCGCATGATCGCGCATCGCGGCCATCCTCGCGGCCCCGCGCTGCTGTCGCGTCGCCGGCGCTGGCTGACCTATCTCACGCTCGGCGGCCTCTGGACGACCGGTGCGCTCTGGCTCGTGCTGCGTTATGGCTTCCAGGACGCCGGTGAGTTCGGCGCCACGCCGCATCCGCTGCAGCCGTGGGCGCTGCGCGCGCACGCGTTGTTCGCGTTCGGCACGCTCTGGCTCGGCGGCGGGCTCTGGGCCGTCCATGTCGCGCCGAACTGGCGTCGCCGTCATCGCCGCAACAGCGGCATCGTTTCGGTTGCGGTGATGCTGCTGCTCGTCGGCAGCGGCTATCTCCTCTACTACGTCGCCGACGAGCGCTGGCGCCTCGCGACATCGACGCTGCACTGGGTGCTTGGGCTCGCGGCGCTCGTGCCGTTCCTGGTGCACCTTTTCCGGGGCCGCATCCATCGGGACCACGATCAGCGGCCGCGCTGACATCCGTCTCGCGGCGGGCGCCGCCATCGCACCGACCCATGCCGTTCGGCCCATTCATTCCGGCTGCGGCTCGCGAAGAATCGGCCGTCAACCACGGGGACGGCACTCATGATCGAGCACGCAAGAAATCCGAAGTCGCGCAAGACGCTGGTGCGCGCGACCGCGCTGTGCCTGGCGACGGCCACGCTCGCGGCATCGGCCGCGCAGCACGGCATCGACACGGCCGACATCGACAAGGGCGCTCAGGCGTGCACCGATTTCTTCGCGTACGCCAACGGCACCTGGCGCAAGAACCATCCGATCCCGGATTACATGGATCGCTGGAGCAGGCGCTGGGAATCGGGCGAGGTCAACAAGGAACACGTTCGCGACATCCTCGGCGATCTTTCCAAGAAGGCCGACTGGCCGGCGGGCAGCCCCGAGCAGCTTTCGGGCGATTTCTACGCGGCGTGCATGGACGAATCGCAGGTCGATGCGCTCGGTCTCACGCCCGCGCAGCCGATGCTCGACGAGATCGACGCGATCAGGACCGCGTCGGACGTCGAGCACACGATCTCCCACCTGCACGATGTCGGCATCGGCGCGCCTTTCGCACTCTATGCCGCACAGGATCTGCATGATCCGACGCAGATGGTCGCCGACATCAACGCGGGCGGGCTCGGCATGCCCGATCGCGATTACTACCTCAAGACCGACAAGCGCTTCGTCGATGCGCGCGCGAAGTATCTCGAGCACGTGCAGAAGATGTTCGAGCTTGCCGGCGCGAAGCCCGACGCCGCGAAGGCGGATGCCGCGACCGTGTTCGCTTTCGAGAAGCGGCTTGCAGAAGCCTCGCTCGACAACGTCGCGCTGCGTGATCCGAAGCAGCTCGATCACAAGACGAAGTTCGTCGATCTGCAGAAGAGCGCGCCATCGTTCGACTGGGCCGCGTATTTCGATGCCGCGAAGATCCCGCACGGCGATCTCAACGTGGAGCAGCCGAAGTTCGTCGCGGCGGTCGACAGGGAACTGAAGTCGACCCCGATCGCGCAGTGGAAGAAATATCTCCGCTGGCAGGTGCTGAATGCGGCCGCCGACGCGCTGTCTGCGCCGTTCGTCGCGGAGAACTTCGCGTTCAACGGCAAGTTCCTGACCGGCGCGACCGAGATGAAGCCGCGCTGGAAGCGCTGCGCCGAGGCGACCGACAACCAGCTCGGCGAGGCGCTGGGCAGGAAGTACGTCGAGAAATATTTCCCGCCGGAAGCGAAGGCACGCATGCAGGACATGGTGAAGAACATCCTGCTCGCGATGCACGACACGATCGAGGGCGCGGACTGGATGGACGCCGCGACGAAGAAGAAGGCGCTCGAAAAGCTCGCGACGTTCAATCCGAAGATCGGCTATCCGGACAAGTGGAAGGACTACGCGGGCGTCACGATCGGCCGCGGATCGTACTGGGACGATGTCGTCGCCGCGTCGCGCTGGAACGTCGAGGACAACCGCAAGCAGATCGGCAAGCCCGTGGATCGCGCCCGCTGGGGCATGACGCCGCCGACGTCGAACGCGTACTACAACCCGCTGCTCAACGAGATCGTGTTCCCGGCCGGCATCCTGCAGCCGCCTGCGTTCGACATGACCGCGACAGACGCGGTGAACTACGGCGCGATCGGCGTCGTCATCGGCCACGAGATCAGCCACGGCTTCGACGATCAGGGCGCGCAGTTCGACGCCCAGGGCAAGCTCGACAACTGGTGGACGCCGGACGATCTCAAGAAATTCACCGCGCGCGGCCAATGCGTCGTCAAGCAGTTCGACGGCTATTTCATCGAGCCCGGCATCCATCACAACGGCAAGCTCGTGCTCGGCGAATCGATCGGCGATCTCGCCGGCGCGAAGATCGCGTATCGTGCGTGCTAGAAATCCCGCGAGGGCAAGGCACCCGAACCGACCATCGACGGCTTCACGCCGGATCAGCAGTTCTTCCTCGCGTGGGGCCAGTGGCGCGGCGACGAGATCCGCCCCGAAACGCAGCGCACGATGGTGCAGGGCGACCCGCACCCGATCGCGAAGTACCGCGTCAACGGGCCGCTCTCGAACCTTCAGGAGTTCAAGGCGGCGTTCCAGTGCAAGGATGACGCGCCGATGGTGCGGCAGGGCGCCGATCGCTGCGAGGTGTGGTGAGGTTGGACTTCCCCTCTCCCGTTCGCGGGAGAGGGGGAAAAGCGTCTAGCGCTTCCGCGCGTGCCAGCACCAGTGCCACGGCTCGTATGCGATGCCGTGGCGATTCTTCCGCGGATACGAAAGCCGGAATCCAAACCGCGACGCATGGCGCTTCAGCCATGCGAACGCCGGCGAACGTTCGAACTCTTCCTCGAGCGGCGCGTAGCCCGGCGTCGTGATGTCGATCGCGCGTCCGGAATGGTGCTCGCTGTAGCCGGGCGCCGCGCTGACGCGGAGGATTTCCGCCATGTCGAGCCCGCGCTGGCGCTTGCGACGCACGATGCCGAGCTGATAGTCGGCCGAGCGATAGGCCGAGACCACGTCCAGCGCGATCCCGTTCGCGCGCGCGGCCTCGCGCATGCGCAGGAACGCGCGCGCGGCGCGCGGCGCGAGCCACTGCGTGCGCTCGTGGATGTCGGTGCCGATCGATGCGAGCACGTTCGGCTCGCGCACGATAGGGAGCTTTCGCGTGCGCCCGTAATCGGCAGGCACGCCGAGCGCGAACGCCGCCGCGATGACGTCGCGCCGGCGCGCGGCGTCGCAGGGCACGGGCGGCGCTGGGGTCGTCGGCATCGCGCGCGCGTCAGATCTTCGGCTTGGGTGCGGCCATGACGTGGAAACCCGCGATGCGTCCGTCGGTGCCGCAGGCGATCTGCGCGACGAGGTTGGTCTTCTCGAAAATCAGCGGGATCATCACGAGCGTATAGCCCTGGCCGGTGCTGAGGTGCGACTGCCCGCGCGCAACGAGCTTGCCGAACTGCGCGAGCGAATCCCACTGCTGCTTGAGCTTCGCTGCCGGCATGTCGGTGCGCATCTTCGCGTCGAAGTCGCGCGTGGCGCCGCCGAAGTCGGCCTTCTGCGCATCGTCGAGCATGTTCGTCGCGCGCGCGACGCAACTCGCGGCGAGACTGCGCTGTTCGGCCTCGGCTGGGGATTCGGCGGTTGGCGCCGTGGTGTCCGGCGTTGGCGCGGGCTCCGCGGGTACCGGCGTCGGCGCTACGGGCGATGCCTCGACCGGCGGCGGACTCGCCGACGGCGGCGTCGCCGACACTGCCGTTTCCGGCGGTGCGGCATCGGATGCGGGCGCGACCGCCGGTGACGCATCCGACGTCGGTTCGGACGGCGGCGGGGTGTCGGCGGCTTCGTCCTTGGCGCGGGCCATCGCGTCGACGTCGAGCGCTTCGGGCGCCTGTTGCTGCGCTGCCTCGTCGGTCGTCGGTTTCTGCGACTTCGGCGGCGCCGCCTCGGCTACTGCAACGCTGGCGAGGAGCGCCAGTGCAAGCACGCGTATCGACATTCGGGAAGCTCCGGTTCGAAGAGATGCGGTTCGGAAGGAGGCGGATGAGACCACGGCGCGGCTGAATCTCGACTGTGAGGCCGGAAGCCTAAGACCGGGGCAGGGGCTGGCCCATCGCCTGTGTCGGCAGGAGCTTCAGGTCCGAGATCGCGCCGGCGGCGTCGCAGCGCACCTCGATCGTCGACGTGCCGTTCTCGTAGATCAGCGGCGTCATCACGACCGTTCGGCCGTTGATCTCGGCGCTGTGCGGACGGCCGCGGCCGAGCACCCTGCCGTAATTCGACGGCAGCCACTCGTAATCCTGCTTGAGCTTCGCGGGCGTGTAGCGTGCGCGGAGCGCGTCGTCGAAGTCGGCGGTCGCGGCGTCGTAATTCGCTTCGCCGAGCGCGCTCAGCATCGCGTCCGCGTGCCTCTCGCAAAGCGAATGCGGCGAGGCTTCACCCGCCTCCTGCGCATTCGCTTTCGGGAACGCGAGCACGAGGATTGTGGCAATCGCAAAACGCAGCATCGGAACGCTCCTTTCGGCGAACGGCCTGCGCACTCTAGCGCATCACTTCTTCTTTGGGCCGCCCGCGTCGTCGGGCGGCGTCTTCATGCGGCCGGATTTCCGGAGCGCATCGCGCAGCACGTATTCGATCTGCGCGTTGACCGAGCGCAGCTCGTCGTCGGCCCAGCGCTGCACCGCGTCGAGCACGGCGGCGTTGATGCGCAGCGGGTAGGCCTTTTTATCGTTCACGCCGCGCCCGGGTTCCGCCGAGGTAGTAAATCCTGGCCCCTGCAGCGACGAATGCGCCATCCGCGACGAGCAGCGCGACGATAAGGTAAGGCGCATAACGCCCGGGCGCAAACGCGAACGCAATGCCGAACGCGAGCGAGAACGCGCCGAACGCAAGCAGCAGGTTGCCGGACGAGCGCGAATAGCCCGCGGGATCGGCGGGCTTCGCGGGATCGGGATTGCCGAGCAGATCCAGGCGCGGCCGCCTGCGCATCGCGAACCCGATCGCGAGCGCCGGCAGGCCCATCGCGGCGTAAAGGACGAGCGCAGTCACGTCCATCCTCAACCCGTATACAACGTGCCGGCGTTGACGACCGGCTGCGTCGCGCGATCGCCGCACAGCACGACGAGGAGATTCGACACCATCGCCGCGCGCCGCTCGTTGTCGAGCTCTACGACGCCACGCTTGTTGAGCTCGGCGAGCGCCATCTCGACCATGCTGACCGCGCCTTCGACGATGCGCGTGCGTGCCGCGATGATCGCGCCGGCCTGCTGGCGCTGCAGCATCGCCTGCGCGATTTCCTGCGCGTAGGCGAGGTGGCTGATGCGCGCCTCGATGACGCTGACGCCGGCCTTGCCGAGCCGCGACTGGATCTCGTTGCGGATGTGCGAGTTGACCTCGTCGCCGTGGCTGCGCAGCGACGGCTGGCCGGTGTCGTGCGAGTCGTACGGATAGCTCTGCGCCATCTGGCGCAGCGCCGATTCGGACTGGATCTGCACGAAGTTCTCGTAGTCGTCGACTTCGAACACCGCTTCGGCCGTATCGACGACCTGCCAGACGACGACCGCCGCGATTTCGATCGGATTGCCGTCGCTGTCGTTGACCTTGAGCTTGGACGACTCGAAGTTGCGCACGCGCAGCGACACCGGACGCTTGGCGTAGAACGGGTTCGTCCAGCGCAGGCCCTCGTCGCGCACCGTACCTGCGTAGCGTCCGAAGAGCTGCATCACCTGCCCCTGATTCGGCTGCACCTGGAAGAAGCCTTTGCTGAGGAACAGCAGGATCGCGGCCACCGGCCCGAAGAAGACGATGTTCCCCGGAGACGGCTCACGCACCGACGTCGATAGCCAGAACGCGAGCAGCAGCCACGCCGCGATGTCGAGCAGCGCCATCGGAATGCCGGGCAGGGAAAACGCAGTGCGTTCGTTCATGGCCTGAGCTCCTCGGTTGTCGCTAAACGATATCATAAAGATATCATCCAAGCTAGTGGGAGCACGCAACGAGCAGGTCCTGTTTTTACTCAGCTTTTCGCTTCGGCTTCTGCTCCCGCCTTTCGCTCTGTTATCCCTCTGAAGCCGCGGCGAAGGGCGGACGGATCAGCCGCGTGCCCCGCACGCGGGCGGCGCG
>CALFNI010000498.1 GCA_937902695.1 uncultured Rhodanobacteraceae bacterium | reverse complement strand
GCGAAAGTGGGCATCGCTGTCTGGGGAAGCTCGGTGCCCGTAGCGGGCCGTCCGGTATCCACGGGGTTCGTGCGTGATCCGGACACGGGTCCGGCCTTGCCGGCGCTGTTCATCCGCTTTGCACGGTCGCGGAAAATCCTTTATGATTCCGCACTTTCCGTCTTCCGATTGATCGCCCCGAGGCATTTCCAATGAAAGTCCTGTCGTCCCTCAAGTCCGCCAAGAAGCGGCATCGCGACTGCAAGGTCGTCCGCCGTCGCGGCAAGGTTTTCGTGATCTGCAAGAGCAATCCGCGCTTCAAGGCACGCCAGCGCTGAGCGCTCGCGAACCCGGATTGCTCGAGGGGCCGCTTGCTGCGGCCCTTCGCATTTCGGGGGCAGCCGTTCCGCGGCGGCTTTCCCGGGCTGCCACGTCCGTCATGGAACGGACGGCGATGTTCTGCTACAACAAACCCGATTCTTTCCAATCCGGACAGGAGCTTCCGTCATGAAGTTGAGGTTCGTTCTCGGCAGCGCGCCGCTTCTCGCCACGGTTCTCATGGCCGCCACGGCGGTCCACGCCGATACGTTCGACGTCCGCAGCAACAGCGCGCGCAGCCATCGCGCCGACGTGCCGACGCGCGGCATGTCGATGGCGCAGGTCGAGAAGGCCTACGGAGCACCCGTCGACAAGCTTCCGACCGCAGGCGGCGACGCGCCGCGTCATCCGCCGATCAACCGCTGGCGCTACAACGGCTTCACCGTCTACTTCGAGCGCAGCCGCGTGATCCATAGCGTGGTCGACTCGGCCGCGCTGCCGCCGAAGCCCTGAATCGAATGAAGCATTCCCGATTTCGCTTGCCCGCGGAGTGGGAGCCGCAGGCAGGGGTGATCATTGCCTGGCCCCATGAAGCGACCGACTGGGCGCCGCGCCTCGACGCGATCGAAACGGCCTATGCCGGGCTTGCGCGCACGATCGCGCGATTCGAGCCCCTGATCGTCTGCGTCGCCGACGCATCCGTGCGCGATCGCGCCGCGCGCCGCCTCGAAGCGGCCGGCATCGCTGCCGGGCGGGTCCGCTTCGTCGACGTCGAATACGACGACACCTGGCTGCGCGATTCGGGTCCGATCACGCTCGCCGACGGCAACGATTTCCGCCTGCTCGATTTCCGCTTCACCGGCTGGGGCGGCAAATACGGCGCGAGCCGCGACGATCGCGTCGTCGAGACGCTCGTCGCGGGCGGCCTGTTCCGCGCATCGGTGCACCAGCGCATCGAATGGGCGCTCGAAGGCGGCGCCATCGAATCGGACGGCAAGGGCACGATCCTGACGACCTGGCGCTGCCTGCACCAGCGTCATCCGGACATGGAGCGCGACGAGATGACGCGCCGCCTGACCGATGCATTCGCGGCCGAACGCGTGCTCTGGCTCGACCACGGCTATCTCGAAGGCGACGACACCGACGCGCACATCGACACGCTCGCGCGCTTCGCGCCGGACGATGCGATCGTGTTCCAGGCCTGCGACGACATGGCCGACCCGCACTACGACCAGCTCGCGCGCATGCGCGAGGAACTGACGGCGCTGCGCACGCTCGACGGACGCCCGTATCGCCTGCATGCGCTTCCGTGGGCGCGCGCGATCGTCGATGACGGCCGGCGCCTGGCCGCGTCGTATGCGAACTACCTGATCGTCGACGGCGGCGTCGTGATTCCGTCGTATGGCGATCCGAACGATGCGAAAGCCGCAGCCGTCATCGCCGCCGCGCACCCCGGCCGCGAGATCGTGCCGGTCGATGCGCGCCCGCTGATCTGGCAGAACGGCAGCGTGCATTGCCTCACGATGCAGGTGCCGCGAGGCGCACTGGCATAAGGCCGGAGCCGCCCCCACGTCCCGTCGTCTCGCTGCTCGGCGACATCGCCGGACCAACCCTGCGACAATACCCTTCATGACTTCGCTCACGAAAAAGCCGCGCACGCTGAAGGTCGCGCTGCTGCAGGAAACCGACCGCGGCAGTCGCGATGCCAATCTCGATGCGATCGAGGCGGGGCTGCGCGAGGCCGCGGCGGCCGGCGCCGGGCTCGTGCTGCTGCAGGAGCTCCACAACGGGCCGTATTTCTGCCAGCACGAAAGCGTCGACGAGTTCGACCGGGCCGAACCGATTCCGGGTCCGAGTACCGCGCGCATCGGCGCGCTCGCCGAAACGCTGAAACTCGTCGTCGTCGCCTCGCTGTTCGAGCGCCGCACGGCCGGCCTCTACCACAACACGGCGGTCGTGTTCGATCGCTCGCGCGAGATCGCCGGCATCTATCGCAAGATGCACATTCCGGACGATCCCGCCTTCTACGAGAAGTTCTATTTCACGCCTGGCGACATCGGTTTCGAGCCGATCGACACGTCGGTCGGCCGGCTCGGCCTCCTCGTCTGCTGGGATCAGTGGTATCCGGAAGCGGCGCGGCTGATGGCGCTGGCCGGTGCCGAGCTCCTGCTGTATCCGACCGCGATCGGCTGGGATCCGAACGATGCCGACGAGGAGAAGCAGCGCCAGCGCGATGCATGGATCATCGTGCAGCGCGGCCACGCCGTCGCCAACGGTCTGCCGCTGCTCGCCTGCAACCGCACCGGTTTCGAGGCGGCGCCGGACGGCGGCCGCGGCATCCAGTTCTGGGGCTCGAGCTTGGTCGCCGGTCCGCAAGGCGAAATGCTCGCGAGCGCCGGCGTCGGCGCGCGTGAGCTGCTGGTCGCCGACGTCGATCTCGCGCGCAGCGAGAGCGTGCGCCGCATCTGGCCGTTCCTGCGCGACCGGCGCATCGACGCGTACGACGATCTCCTGCGCCGCTTCCGCGACTGATGCCGATGGCTGCCTCGACACACTCCGTTGCGTCCACGACGCCCCCGCCCGATTCGCGGCTATCAGATCAGCCTGTCGCGCGCGTGCGCCGCGGCGACGTCGAGTTCGTGCTGCTCGGCACCGCGCATGTCTCGCGCGCGAGCGCCGACGCCGTGCGCTCGATGCTCGAGCTCGAACCGTTCGACGCGGTCGCGGTCGAATTGTGCGAATCGCGTTTCCGTTCGCTGCGCAATCCCGAAGCGTTCCGCGATCTCGATCTCTTCCAGGTCATCCGCCAGGGCAAGGCCGGCCTCGTCGCGGCGAACCTCGCGCTGTCGGCGTTCCAGCGCAGGCTCGCCGAGCAGTTCGGCATCGAGCCGGGCGCCGAGATGAAGGCCGCGATCGACGGCGCCGAGGCGCGCAAGCTGCCCGTGTGGCTCATCGACCGCGAAGTCGGCGTGACGCTGAAGCGCGCATACCGGAGCGTCGGCTTCCTCGATCGCCTGACGATCGTCGGCGGTCTCGGCGCAAGTCTCCTCACGCGCGAAGACGTCAGCGAAGACGAAATCGAAAAGCTCAAGCAAGGCGATCTCCTCGGCAGCATGTTCAGCGAGTTCGCGCGCGAATCGCCGCCGCTGTACGAGGCGCTGATCGCCGAGCGCGACCGTTTCATGACGGCCTCGCTGCGCGACGAGGTTGCGCATCATCCGGTCAAGCGCGTGCTCGTCGTAATCGGCGCGGGCCATCTCGCCGGCATCGAGCGCGAGCTCGGCGCGCAGATCGAGCCCGCGCAGCCGCTCAAGGAAAAGCTCTCGACGCTGCCGCCGGCATCGCCGTGGCCGAAATGGATCGCCATCGGCCTCCTCGTCGTCGTCGCCATCGCGATCGGCATCGCGTTCAGCCGCGGCGCGACGCTCGGCGCCGACGCGCTGCGCGACTGGGTGCTGTTCACGGGCGGCTTCGCCGCGCTCGGCTGCCTCGCCGGCGGCGGTCATCCGTTGAGCGTGCTCGCCGCGTTCGTCGTCGCGCCGCTGAAGCCGTTCCGGCCCGGCGTGCCGTCGGGCGCGGTCAGCGCCGCGACCGAGCTCTGGCTGCACCGCCCGCGCGTCGCCGATTTCGATACCCTGCGCGACGACGTGATCCACTGGACGGGCTGGTGGAAGAATCGCGTGTCGCGCACGCTGCTCGTGTTCATGCTCACCAATCTCGGCACGATGGTCGGCGAATACCTCGCCGGTTTCCACATCGTCAAATCTCTCCTCTAGAAGGGCGCCGCCGCGCGTCGTGTTCCGATGAAGCTGTCCGGATTTCTCAACAAGCCGCGCTGGCAGGCCAAGGAAGCCGCGGTGCGCCGCGCCGGCGTCGCCGAGGACGACGATGCCGAGCTGCTTTCGAATCTTGCCTCGATCGCGCGCCAGGATGCCGATCCCGGCGTGCGCGGCGCGGCGCTGAAGCGCCTCGCCGAGCCCGCGCTCGCGCAGCACATGGCGCAGGAAGACCCCGATCCTGGTGTCCGCGCCGAGGCGAAGCGCCTCTGGTTCGACCTCCTTGCCGGCGTGCACGCGAAAGCGCCCTCGCCCGTCGAATGCGTGCGCCTCCTGCGCGCGCAGGACGATCCGGTGCTGATCGAGCACATCGCGCGCACCGCGCCTGACGCCGGCCTGCGCGGCGCGGCGCTCGCGCGCGTGACGCGTGCATCGCTGCTCGCCGACAGCGCGACGACGGATGCATCGCCCGACCTGCGGCTCGCCGCGCTCGAACGCATCGACGAC
>CALFNI010000497.1 GCA_937902695.1 uncultured Rhodanobacteraceae bacterium | reverse complement strand
CACGTGGCTCATGCGTCGTCCGGTGCGAAGGCCGCACGTCGCGTCGACGACGGCCGCCATCAGCTCGTCGGTGTGCAAGGCCCCTTTCATCAGGGAACGCACGGCGCCCGTCCGCGCGAGCTCGACCGCGCGCGCGGCCGCGGCGTGGCTATGCGGAACGTCGACGAGCTCGATGCCGTCGATGGACAGCCCGGCCGCGGCGGCCGCATTGCGAATCTTCAGCGCAGGGCCGACCAGGACGGGATCGATCAGGCCCTGACGCCGCGCCTCGAGGGCGCCCGCGAGCGAGAGCTCGTCGCAGGGATGCACGATGGCCGTCTTGAGCGGGTCGAGGGATCGCGTCGCATCGATGAGCTGCCGGTAGCGCGCGCCCTGCTCGTGCACGTGGATTTCGGGCAGCACGGCACGCGGCCGTTTGACCTTCATCGTCGGCGCGAGCACGAGCGCCTCGCCCTCGACGACGACCTCGCCGGCCTGGTTGAGGCAACGGCAGTCGAGCGCGACGCGGTTGCCGGCTTGCTTCTCGCGCACCGTCACGCGGACCGTCACGGTGTCCCCAATGCCGACGG
This sequence comes from uncultured Rhodanobacteraceae bacterium, assembly GCA_937902695.1. GTDB lineage: Bacteria > Pseudomonadota > Gammaproteobacteria > Xanthomonadales > Rhodanobacteraceae > Dokdonella_A. The sequence continues at coordinate 3,411 of CALFNI010000497.1, read as the reverse complement.
GCGTCCCGAAATGCAGCGTCTGATCGACGTAGATCGTGCCGGGCCCGGGCAACTCCGTGCCGAGGACCGCCGAGATCAGGGCGCCGCCCCACATGCCGTGCGCGATGACTTTGTGGAACGGATCGGAGCGCGCGAACTCCTCATCGACGCGCGCCGGATCGACATCGCCCGACAGCACCGCGAAAAGCTCGACATCCGCCTTGCGCAGCGTACGCACGAGCTCGGCGCTATCGCCGACCGCGAGCTCATCGTAGGTCCGGTTCTCGATGTACTGCACGACCGCTCCGCGCCTCCGGCACGCGCCAGCATAGCGCGGCGGGATATCGCTCGCGGTTGACGCCGATCAAGGCGCCGCGCCGGTTCCGGGCAAGGACGCGCCCCCGGAAGGCCGGACACCTGGGTTCGATCGAGCCGGCACGGTCAGGCTCCCGATTCCGATCAGTTGATCAGGATCAGATCGCGGCGCGCCGGCCTCCTCTAAGGTCGTCTTCGCGAAACGCGCAGCTCGATCGAGGCACTGGAGCCGAACATGCAAGACATCCTGGTCTACACCGACGACTTCCGGCGGCCCTGGAAGCCGGCCATCGAATACGCGGCACATCTCGCGGTGACGCTCGGCGCGTCTCTGAGCGGCGCCTATGTCTACCCCTCGCCGCTCTACACGGCGCCGCGCTTCAGCGCACCCGACCTGATCGCCGCGATATGGGAGAACGTGCGCTTGCTCCGGGCCGAGGCGGAGGCAGCGGGCGAGCCGTTCATCGAATCGGCAAGAGCGCTGGGCGTCCGCCGGGCATCCTGGCACGTCGCCGAGGGATACGTGCCCGACGGGCTCGCGCAGATTGGTACCTGGCATGACCTGCTTGTCCTCGACGTCAACGACGACGAGACCTGGGGTGCGCCATCCGACGTCGCGACGCTCGTGCTGACTTCATGCCTGCCCACGATCGTCGTGCCGAGCGACGTGCGCCGGGCGAGGCTCGACTGCGTCGCGCTCGCCTGGAATGGCGCGCCGGAATCCGTGCGCGCGATCCATGCGGCGCTGCCCCTCCTGAAACGCGCCGGCCGCGTCGTCCTGCTGCGCGGCGAACGGCGCAATGGCTTCATGGACATCACCTGGAAGCCGCCGTTCGAGATCGAAACGCACCTCGCCCGTCATGGCATTGCATGCGAAGAGCGCAATCTGGCCGCCGACGACGAGCACGCCGGCGAGGCTCTGCTCGAGGCGGCCGACAAGGCGGGTGCGAATCTTCTCGTCATGGGCGCCTATGGCAGGACGCGCTTCAGCGAGTGGGCGCTCGGCGGCGCCACGCGCCACGTGTTGAACAATGCCCGCATGCCCGTGCTGATGCGGCACTGACACGCCGCGTACGCATCTCGTGTTTCGGCCGGAGGCAAGATGCATGCAATGGTCCTGAGCGCGATCGGATCGCCGCTGGTCAGGCGCGACCTGCCCGATGCGGCACCCGCGCCGGATGAAGTGAGGGTGCGCATCGAGGCATGTGGCGTATGCCGGACCGACCTCCACGTCGTCGACGGCGACCTGCCACGCGTGATCGCGCCGACGATTCCAGGACACGAGATCGTCGGGATCGTCGAAAAAACGGGTGCAGACGTCGCGAATCTCCAGGCCGGAAAGCGCGTCGGTGTTCCCTGGCTCGGCTCGACATGCGGCACCTGCGAGTACTGTCGTCGGGATCGCGAAAACCTTTGCGACGCACCGACGTTCACGGGATACACGCGACCGGGCGGATTCGCCACGCACGTCAATGCGCGTGCCGACTACTGCATTCCGCTGCCCGACGATGCCGACCCCGTGGCTACCGCCCCGCTCTTGTGCGCGGGCCTCATCGGCTGGCGCTGCCTCGTGCGCGCCGGCGATGCGAAGCGAATCGGGCTGTACGGCTTCGGCGCGGCGGCGCATATCGTCGCGCAGGTCGCGCGCTGGCAGGGTCGCGAGGTCCATGCCTTCACCCGCACCGGCGACGCACGAGGGCAAGCCTTTGCGCGCGCTGTCGGTGCCGCGTGGGCGGGCGCGTCGTCGGAGCCGGGACCCGTGCCGCTCGATGCTGCGATCATCTTCGCACCGGTCGGCGCGCTCGTTCCGTCTGCGCTGCGCGCCGTTAAAAAGGGCGGCCGTGTCGTCTGCGGCGGCATCCACATGACCGACATCCCCGCGTTTCCGTATCGCCTGCTATGGGAAGAGCGCGAGCTCGTCTCGGTCGCGAACCTGACCCGCGCCGACGCGCGCGCCTTCTTCGAGATCGTTCCGAAGGCCGGTATCAGGACCTCGACGACGGTCTACCGGCTTGCCGACGCGAACCGCGCGCTGAGCGATCTTCGCGCCGGCGCGTTCGACGGCGCAGCCGTGCTCGTGCCGGATGCCTAGGCTGCAGGCGCGCCTGCAAAAGGCGGCGCAGAAGGTGCGCGGGCGACGTCTGCACCGCGGCGGGTCGCCGACGCCGTCGCGAAGCAAGGCTCACTGATCGCGGTCTACGCGCCAGCGCCAGTTCCGGATCTCCGGCATGTCTTCGCCGTTTTCATCGATGTATGCCTTGTGTGCGACCAGCTTGTCCTGGAGCAGCTGTTTCAGGTAGACGCCTTTCGCGCCGAGGGCCGGCAGCCGATCGATCACGTCGATAGCAAGATGGAAGCGATCGAGGCGATTCAGGACGGTCATATCGAAGGCTGTCGTGATCGTGCCCTCCTCCCGGTAACCGTGCACATGGAAGTTGCGATGATTCGTGCGTCGGTAGGTCAACCGGTGAATGAGCGCCGGATATCCGTGGAACGCGAAGACGACGGGCCGGTCAACCGTGAACAACTGATCGAAATCGACGTCGTCGAGTCCGTGCGGATGTTCGCTCGGCGACTGCAGCTTCATCAGATCGACGACGTTGACGACGCGCACGCGCAAGGCGGGCAGGTGCTCGCGCAAGATCGAGACGGCGGCAAGCATCTCCATGGTCGGCACGTCGCCGGCGCTGGCCATGACGACGTCGGTTTCGCCGTGCGCGTCGTTGCTGGCCCAGGGCCACACGCCGATGCCCTGGCTGCAATGCTGGACGGCGCCGTCCATCGTGAGCCATTGCGGCGCCGGATGCTTGCCGGCGATGACGACATTCACGTAATGCAGGCTGCGCAGGCAATGATCCATGACCGAAAGCAGGCAGTTGGCATCGGGCGGAAGGTAGACGCGAACGATCTCGGCCTTCTTGTTGACGACGTGGTCGATGAAGCCGGGATCCTGGTGGGTGAAGCCGTTGTGGTCCTGGCGCCACACGTGCGAGGCGAGCAGGTAATTGAGCGATGCGATCTTCCGGCGCCACGGAATCGCCGCCGTCATCTTCAGCCATTTCGCATGCTGGTTGAACATCGAATCGACGATGTGGATGAAGGCTTCGTAGCAATTGA
>CALFNI010000496.1 GCA_937902695.1 uncultured Rhodanobacteraceae bacterium | reverse complement strand
TACAGGGCGGCACGAACGTCCCGCATGGCCGCGGAGTGGTGCGCAAGCCCGGCTGGCAACAGCGTGTCGCCGCGGGCGTACTCGACGTTCGCGCGGGCCAGCACCTCGCACATGCAGCGCGCATGGCGCGCCGCGATAGCCTGCGGTTCGCAAGCGGCCGCGAGCTTGTCGGGCACGTCGACCCGCGTCGCGAACTCGCGCATCACCTGCGCCGCGGCGGCGATCTCGCCGACCGTCTCCTTCTTCACCCGCAGGCCGACCGTCAATGCGGCGATCATCACCGGCGTGACCTCGCCGCTCATGATCTCGCGCATCACCGCCAGCATTTCGTCGTGAAAGATTTCGCGGTGCTCGATGGTGCGCTGCAGCGCCTCCTGCACATTGATCGTCATCGTAGCCGTCCCCTAGTGCGTGTTCAGGAAATTCGCGAGCAGCGCCCTGCCGTGCTCGGTCAGCAATGCTTCGGGATGGAATTGCACGCCTTCGACCGCGAGCGTGCGATGGCGCACCCCCATGATCTCGCCGTCGTCCGACGTGGCCGTGATCTCGAGCTCGGGCGGGCAGGTCTCGCGCTCGATCGCCAGCGAATGGTAGCGCGTCGCCGTGAACGGGGTCGGCAATCCTTCGAACACGCCGCGTGAGTCGTGCGCGATTGCCGACATCTTGCCGTGCATCACCTGCCGTGCGCGCACGATGCGCCCGCCGAATGCCTGGCCGATCGATTGATGCCCGAGGCACACGCCCAGGATCGGAACCTCGCCGGCGAAACGCCGGATCAACGGCACCGAGATGCCCGCCTCGCCGGGTGTGCACGGGCCTGGCGATACCACGATGCGTTCCGGCGCGAGCTTGACGACGTCGTCGAGCGTGATCGCGTCATTGCGGAACACGCGGACTTGCGCCCCCAGCTCGCCGAAATACTGCACGAGGTTGTAGGTGAAGCTGTCGTAGTTGTCGATCATGAGGACCATGCGGCCAAGTCTACGCGACAACCATTCAGCCGGACCGCGCGCCGTGGCGAGGCACCGCCTGCAAGCGAAGCCGCCGTGGCGCGGTCTTGTACGACGAGCCGGACGACCCATTTCTGAATCAGCCTGCGTTTCGGCACTTTGCGGAGCTTTCCATGCGTCTCCCACGATACAGATCATTCCCGTCGCCGCTCGTGCTCGCGGCGGTGCTCGCGCTCGCCGTCACCGCGTGCGATCGCATCGCGCCGGCCGCCGAAGCGGCGATGCCCGTGCCGCCGCCGACCGTCGACGAGCCGGCATCGGTCGGCGGTTCCGAAACCGCCGTGCTCGCGGGCGGCTGCTTCTGGGGCGTGCAGGGCGTGTTCCAGCACGTCAAGGGCGTGAAAACCGCGGTCTCCGGCTACACCGGCGGCAGCGCCGCCGATGCGCACTACGAAGACGTCGGCGGCGGCACCACCGGCCATGCCGAATCGGTGCAGGTCACGTTCGATCCGAAAGTCGTCAGCTACGGCGAGATCCTGCGCATCTACTTCTCGGTCGCGCACGATCCGACCGAGCTGAACCGCCAGGGGCCCGACGTCGGCACGCAATACCGCTCGGCGATCTTTCCGCGCGACGAGGTGCAGCGGAAGGTCGCCCAGCAGTACATCGCGCAGCTCGACGCGGCGCACGTGTTCACGCGTCCGCTCGCGACGACCGTCGAGCCCGGCAAGACGTTCTACCGCGCCGAGGACTATCACCAGGATTTCCTCGTGCGCAATCCGACCTATCCCTACATCGTCTACAACGACCTGTCGAAGGTCGAAAACCTGAAGCGGCTCTTCGCCGACCGCTACGCCGACGCACCCGCGCTGACGCCGTCGTCCGTCGCGGTCTCGGTGCGCTGATCACTTCGATGCGGTGAGCACGCTCTCGAAGCGCGCGAGCTCGCCGGCGTCGAGATCGGAAACGATCGCCGCGCGCTGGCCGTCGAGGCTGCCCCATATCAGCGAATAGCCGTCGCGCCGCGCGGACGCGCCGGCCGGCGCAGCGGACGGCAGCACGAAGACGTCGATCAGATGCTTGTCGTGCCGGTACACGAGCACCGGCACGCGCGCCGTTCCGACGTAGTCGACGCGGCCGCCGACGAGCGGAAATCCCTGATCGGCGAAATCGGTGACGCGCGGCGACTGCGCGACTTTTCCCGCGAACCAGGGCCGCACCGTGTGGCGGTCGCTCGAGACGACATCCACCGGCGACGTCGCAGCCAGCGCGCGCCAGTGGCTCGCGAAGAGATCGCGCGCTGCCTGATCGCCCGCGCCGGCGCCGGGGCCGCCTGCGAAATGCATGACCGCGGCACCGGCGATGAACGCCCCGAAGCACGCCGCGGCAAGCCGCGACCACGCCGGCATCCGACGCGGTCCCGGCACGTATGCGGCCCGCGCCGCGTCGCGCCGGATGCGCTCGCGCAGCGATGCCGGTGCCGCGTAGCGCGGCGCTTCGGCACGCAGCGCATGGCGCACGCGGCCCAGGTTCCCGAGCGCGGCCTGGCATTCGGCGCAACCGTCGACGTGCGTTTCGAGCGCGCGCACCGCGTCGCGATCGAGCTCGCCGTCGAGATACGGCTCCAGCAGCCGCGCGGCTTCGTTACATTCCATGCAGATCGCCCTCCGTTCGCGGCGCGAGCGCCTTCTGCAGCAACGCGCGGCCGCGCGACAGCCGCGACATCACCGTGCCGATCGGCACGTCCAGCACGTCGGCGATCTCGCGGTACGAGAGATCCTCGATCTCGCGCAGGATCAGCGTCTCGCGGAACTCGACGGGCAACGCACGGAGCTGGCGTTCGATCGCGCGGCTGCGCTGTTCCGCCTGCGCGCTCGCTTCGACGTCGTTGGCGGCCGCATCGACCGTCGCGTCGACGACCGTGTCGACCGCAACCCCGGGCACCTCGCGGCGCCGCGTCTTCAGCGCGGCGAGACAGCAGTTGCGCACGATCGTGAGCCACCACGCGCGCGCGTTGCCGCCCGCGTAGGTGTGCGCCGAGCGGGTCGCGCGCACGAACGCGTCGTGCACGGCGTCGGCAGCGTCCTGCTCGTTGCCGAGCAGCCAGCGGCCGAGGTTGTAGGCCGCGTCGAGATGCTCCTCGGCGAGCGAAGACACCCACGCGCTGGACGCGCCGGCGGTCATGCGCCGCGCGCCCTCGCGCTACGGCTTTCGCACATGGACGACACCGGTCATGAACGGATGCACCGTGCAGAAGTAGGGAACATCGCCTTCGTCGGCAAAAGTATGCTCGTAGCGGTCGTCCGTATCGAGCGCCTTCGATGCGAAGGCGTGGTCCGAGGCGGCGACCGTGTGCGGCGTCTCGTCGTGGTTGACCCAGACCACCGTCGTCCCCGGCGCGACCGTGATCTCCTTCGGCATGAAGGCGAACCTGGCGATGTCGACCGTGACCGGCTCCGCAGCCGCAAGCGCCGTCGAGAACGCGAGCAGCGCCGCCGCGACGAGAGCGCGAATCCATGTCCTTGTCATTGCGTTTCTCCGATCAGCTTTCGATCGGCGTGTCGATCGTCGCCAGCGCGTGCGTGCCGCGCACGACCTGCACCTGGCGCGTGCCCAGGAGCTTGCCGAGCTGTCCCCCCGGCCCCGTCACCGGGCCGGGCTCGCCGAAGCCGGCCTGCCCCGGCGTCGGCAGCGGATACGCCAGCGACATCGCCGTGTGCAGCGCGACGTGACCTTCGACCTTCTGCAGCACCTGATGGATATGGCCGTTGAGCACCGTCACGGATCCGAACGGCTTCAACAGCGCGAGAGCCGCGTCCGCATCGGCCGTGCCCCAGCCCCACGGCTCGTAGACCGTCCACATCGGGATGTGCGCCATGACGACGATCGGCGTCGAATGCGAAACGCCCTTGAGATCGTTCCTGAGCCAGGCGATCTGCTCGTCGCCGAACGACGCCAACGTCTTCGCCTTGAAATTGAGCACGTTGCTGAGGCCGACGAAGTGCGCGCCGTTCTGCTCGAAGCTGAAGTACGCGCGGTTCCTGCCGTCGTGGTCGAACTGCCGGAGATAGCCGGCAAGCCCGTCATCGAGCGCGTCGTGCTCGCCCGGCACGACGTGCCGGTGATCGACCTTGATCTCGGCGAGGAGCTCCTTCGCCTGCCCGAACTCCTCGGGCTTGGAGAGATGGCTCACGTCGCCCGTGTGGACGACGAACGCCGGCGCCGACGGCAGTGCGTTGATCTGGCCGATGGCGCGGCGCAGGCTGCCGACGACATCGGGATTCGCTTCCTTGTGGAAACCGATGTGCGTGTCGCTGATCTGCACGAACGTGAAGCCGTTCGCGGCGGCGGTATTTCCGGTGCCGGTCGCGCCGACCGTGCGCGGCACGCCGCCGGCGATCGACCAGACGACCGCGGCGCCGGACCACGCGGCAAGGCAGCCGAGCGCCTTGCGGCGGTCCGGGCTTGCCGGTTCTTCCTGCTCGGGACGGAAACGTTTCATCGCATCGACTCCGGTTCGGGTGACAGTACCCTCCGGATCGGCGATGGCGCGGATTTATTCCCGCGTTATCCCGTCGCGTATCGGCCGAGCTTTGTATCGAGCGATTCGATCGATTCGACCATGCCCCGCGCGATTTCGCGCTCGCCCATGATCGCGGCGTCGGCACCGTGCGCGAGCAGGTAGTCGACGTCGCGGTCGGTATGTGCGCGCGCGACCACCGCGATGCCCGGCTGCAGCGTGCGCGCATGCGCGATAACCTGGCCGGCCTCGATCGTCTGCGGAATCGCCACGATGATCGCCCTGGCGGCGGCCGTGTGCGCCGCGGCGAGCACGTCCTCCGACGACGCATTGCCGAGCAGGCCCGCGATGCCGAGTGCGCGCGCCGCGTCGAGCGATTCGCGCTCCGACTCGATCACCGCGAGCGCATGGCCCGCCGCGTGCAGCGCGTGTCCGACGCGCGAACCCACGCGCCCGAATCCGATCAGCACGACGTGATCGGCCGTCGGCAGCGGCGGGCCCGGCGGCGCCTCTTCGTCCTCCACGGGCGCCGCCTCCGCCGCAGCCTTGGCCGCGCGACTCGAAAGCCAGCGATCGAGCGCCGCGAACAGGACCGGATTCAGCAGGATCGACAGGATCGCGCCGGCGAGGATGAGATCGTTGCCCTGCTTCGGCAGCAGGCCGAGATCGGTGCCGAGCGCGGCGAGAATGAACGAGAACTCGCCGATCTGCGCGAGGCTCACCGCGATCGTGAGCCCGGTTTCGAGCGACCGTCCGAACACGCGCACGATCGCGAGCGCGGCAAGCGACTTGCCGACGACGATGATCGCGAGCGTCGCCAGCACCGGCAGCGGCTCGCGCACGAGGATCGTCGGATCGAACAGCATACCGGCCGCGACGAAGAACAGCACCGCGAAGGCATCGCGGAACGGCAGCGACTGCTCGGCGGCTTCGTGGCTCAGCGAGGATTCCTTGAGCACCATGCCGGCGAAGAACGCGCCGAGCGCAAACGACACGTCGAAAAGACGCGCCGATGCATATGCCACGCCGAGCGCGATCGCGAGCACGGCGAGCGTGAAGAGCTCGCGCGAACCGAGGCCCGCGGTGCGCTCGAGCAGCCACGGAATCGCGCGACGGCCGACGACCAGCATCAGCGCGACGAACGCGCCGCCTTTCGCCAGCGTGATGCCGTGCGTCACGTAGATGCCGGCGCCGCCGTGCGCCGTGTCGGCATGGCCGCCGATCACGCCCGCGACGGGCGGCAGCAGCACGAGCACGAGCACCATCGCGAGGTCTTCGACGATGAGCCAGCCGACCGCGATGCGGCCGCGGCCGGTTTCGAGCAGCCGCCTGACTTCGAGCGCGCGCAGGAGGACGACCGTGCTTGCCACCGACAACGCCAGCCCGAACACGAGGCCCGCGCCGATCGACCAGCCGAGCAGCCACGCCAGCGCCATGCCGAGCAGCGTCGCGATCGCAATCTGCACCGCGGCGCCCGGAATCGCGATCGCTCGTACCGACAGCAGGTCGCCGAGCGAGAAATGCAATCCGACGCCGAACATCAGCAGGATCACGCCGATTTCGGAGAGCTCGGCGGCGAGCGACTGGTCGGCGACGAAGCCCGGCGTGAACGGCCCGACGGCGACGCCGGCGGCGAGATAGCCGACGATCGGCGCGAGCCGGAGCTTCAACGCGAGCGCGCCCGCCGCGTACGCGAGCACGAGCGCGAACACGATCGTTGCGATCAGCGGCGTGTAGTGCGGCACCGCCGTCAGAGCCCGCTTGCGGCCTGGGCGACCGCGCGGAACAGCGCGCGGCCCTTGTTCATCGTTTCTTCCCATTCCTTGGCAGGATCGGAATCGAACACGATGCCGCCGCCGGCCTGCACGTGCAGCGTGCCGTCCTGGATCACCGCCGTGCGGATCGCGATTGCGGTGTCGGCATCGCCCCACCAGCCGATGTAGCCGATCGCGCCGGCATAGATGTTGCGCTTGTGCGGCTCGAGCTCGCGGATGATCTCGATCGCGCGGATCTTCGGCGCGCCGGAAACGGTGCCGGCCGGAAACGTCGCCTTCAGCACGTCCATGTACGAGAGCCCGTCGCGGAGCTCGCCTTCGACCTGGCTCACGATGTGCATCACGTGCGAGTAGCGCTCGACGACGTAGCTTTCGGTGAGCGCGACGGTGCCGGTCCTGCTGACACGGCCGACGTCGTTGCGGCCGAGATCGATCAGCATCAGGTGCTCGGCGCGCTCCTTCGCGTCGGCAAGCAGTTCCTCTTCGAGCGCGCGATCCTGCGCCGGCGTCTTGCCGCGCGGCCGCGTGCCGGCGATCGGCCGGACGACGACCTTGCCGGCCTTGAGCCTGACCAGTATCTCCGGCGACGAGCCGACGATCTTCGTGCGGCCGAGATCGAGGAAGTACATGTACGGCGACGGATTGAGCGCGCGGAGCGCCCGATAGACGTCGACCGGTCGCGCGCGGAACGGGACCGACAATCTCTGCGAGGGCACGACCTGGAAAATATCGCCCGCGCGGATGTATTCCTTCGCCTTCTCGACGAGCGCTTCGTATTCCTCGCGCGTGAAGCTCGAGACGAAATCGGTTTCCTCGAGCGCCTTCGGATCGAGCACGTCGGGATAGCCGGAGCCCGAATGGCGCAGGCGAAACTGCAGCTCGTCGAGCCGCCGCCGCGCGCGCGCGTATGCCTGCGGCTCGGCCGGGTCGGCATGGACGATGAGGTAGAGCCGACCCTTGAGGTTGTCGAAGACCGCGACTTCCTCGCTCAGCATCAGCAGCGCATCGGGCGTGCCGAGCGTGTCGGCCTTTTCGTTCGCGGCGAGCTTCGGCTCTATCCAAGCGATCGTCTCGAAGCCGAAATAGCCGACGAGGCCGCCGGTGAACGCCGGCAGCCCGGCGAGCTGCGGCACCTTGTACGTCGCGCGGATTTTTTCGATCTCGCCGAGCGGATCGGCGAGCGTGCGCGTCTCGACGGTTTCGCCGAGCTCCTCGACCGAGAGCGTGCTTCCGCGGAGCGCATAGACGCGCCGGCACGGCAGGCCAATGATCGAGTAGCGGCCCCAGTTCTCGCCGCCTTCGACCGATTCGAAGAGATAGGCATACGGCGCGTCCGCGAGCTTGAGATACACGGAGAGCGGCGTATCGAGATCGGACAAGACCTCGCGCGCGACCGGAATGCGGTTGAAGCCTTGCGCGGCGAGCGCGTCGAACGCGTCCTGCGTGAGCATCGGAAGCCTGCCGTGAAGCGGGGCATCCGAAGATAGCAAGGCCGCCGCGCGCGCGACAGCCTTGCCGCGGAATCAGTTCTCGAAGCCGTCGGCGAAAATGATCTCGTTCACCGGGACGATCGGCTCGCGCACGATGTCGTACGTGAAGCTGCCGGCGGGCTCGTCGCGGCCCCAGTAGAGCTCGACATGATCCGGCGAGCCGACGAGGAGCGGATGCGGCTCGACGTCGTCGGCCGTGAGCGTATCGGTGACCGCGACCGGCGAGGACCAGTCCGCGCCGTCGGCCGAGCGGCGGAATGCGATGTCGAACGTGCCGCCGGTCGCGCGGATGAAGAACGCGACGAATGCGCCGTCCGGCATCGCGACCGGCAGCGAATCGTGGTTGTCGCCGACGACGGCGAAGTTGACGCGCGCCCCGCTCCAGTCGCGCACGTTCGTCGTCGTCTTCGTATAGATATGGACGCTGCTGCTGCCGATCTGGTAGCTCGCGAGATAGAGGCCGTCGCTTTCGCGATACGCGATGCGCGGCAGCTGCGCGCCGGTCGCGATGACCGTCTGCATCGCATCCCAGCTCACGCCGTCATCGGTAGACTCGGCCACGAAGCAGTCGTAGTTGAACGTGGTCGCGTTGTAGCGCTGATAGCTCATGGTGAGCGTGCCGTCGTCGTGACGGATCACGTGCGGGTTCACGTCGCCGGCGGTCGGCCAGCCGAGATCGACTGCACCCTGTTCGACGAAGACGACGCCGTCGCTGCTCGTCGCGCGGTAGATGCGGTAATTCGTCGTATCGGTGCCCTTCAGGTAAAAGAGCCCGTACTGCGCGGGCCCGGTCTGCACGAGCGCGGGATGGCGCTCGTTCGCGGCCGTCGCGATGATCGCGACCGGATCGGTCCAGCTCGCCCCGCCATCCGTCGAGCGCGTCAGCCAGAGATCGCCGACCAGCGTGTCCGGATCGAGCCGCTCGAAGACGACGATGCGCGCATCGTCGTCGGTCGACTGGATCACCGACGGCTGGTAATCGAGCTCGGGACCGGTGGTCACGTGCTGCTGGGCTTGCGCGACGGCCGCGCAGCAGAGAAACGCGGCCAATGCGGCCGCACGCGAACGATCATGCATCGGAGCTCACCTCGGACAGTCGGCGGCGCGGCATCCCCTTGAGCCGCAGCGTGAACTCTACGCCGCGGCCGCCGTCGAGATTGTGCGCCAGCGCAGATCCGCGATGCAGCTCGGCGACGAGACGCACGACGTAGAGGCCAAGGCCGAGATGCGGCGTCTCGCCGCCGTTGCGCGCGCCGGGCTCGCGCACGCTGACGAGCGAATCGAACAGGCGATCCTGCATCGAGGCCGGCAGCGGCGGGCCGGAATTGGCGACGCGGATCGCGGCGTAGGCGCCGGCGCTCGCGAGGCCGATCTCGATCCAGCCGTCGTCGGGCGCGAACGAGCGCGCGTTGTCGAAGAGCTTGTCGAGCGCCTGCGCGATGAGCTCCGGCGCGCCGTGGAACGGCACCGTAGCGCCCGGCAGGTGGACGCGAATCTCGCGGCCGCCGGCCAGCGCACGGTAGCCGGCGGCGCACCCTTCGACGAGCGCGGCCAGGTCGAAGTCCTCCGCTTCCGCGGCCGCGATCGCCCGCTCGATGCGGCCCGCCTCGCTCATCGCGCGCACGATCTTGCCGAGCCGCTCGGCGCCGTCGCGCGCACGCGCCGCGTACGCGCGCGCATCGGCCGGAAGCGCCTGGTGATCCAGGTTGTCGAGCGAGGATTTCACGATCGCGAGCGGCGTGTTGAGCTCGTGCGAAAGCTTGGAGGCAAGCGTGCGCAGATAGTCGGTGTATGCCCCGATCTCGTCGAAGAGCCTGGCGAAGCTGCGCGCAAGATCGCCGAGCTCGTCGTCGTCGCCGGCCAGCGGCATCGGGCCGGATAGACGTCCGGACGTCCGTACCGCACGATCCGCCGCGTTGCGCAGGCGCCGGATCCGGAACGAGAGCGACGCGCCGAACAGCAGCAGGATGAGGCCCGCGATCGCCAGCGCCGCCAGCGTAGCGCCGGCGAGGCCGAACAGCGCGCGATTGGCCAGCAGCGGCAGCGCGCGATTCGCCTGCTCGAGCACGAGCGCGCCGCGCACGTCGGCGCCGGTGCGAAGCGGCACGGCGGCCGTCAGCACGACGTCGCCGCCCGCGCGGCCGGCCCGCCAGCTCGTCGACGCGACACCGGAGAGCGCCTGCCAGATCTCGGCGGCGTCGAGCCGCGGCATGTCGCCGCCGAGCGCCGCCGATCCGGTCAGCGCGGGCGCGACCAGGCTCGCGTAGACGAACCGGCCAAGCCAGCCTTCGGCTGCCGGCGCGCCGGCGGACGCCCGAAGCGCGCCCGCGTCGGCGAGCAGCCAGCCGTCGGTTTCGACGACGCGCACGCGCGCGTGATCGGGGACGAGCGCCGCGAGCGTATCCGCGGCGCGCGTGTCGTAGGCGACGAGCGCGCGCGGTTCCGCGCGGGCGGCTTCGGGCTCGGCGGCGTCGTAGACGGCGACGCCGATGCGATCGGGCCGCTGCGTGCCGGCGATGCGCAGCTCCACGCGATAACCCGAGCCATCCTCCTGCCATCCGCCGACGAGGCGTTCCGGCAGCGTTCCCCCGCTCGCGTCGGCATGCGCCTCGAACGGACCCGGCGCGCCGCTCGCGATCACGTAGTGTCGCGTTTCATCGCCGCGGACGAGCACGAGATCGAGATGGTCGCTTTGCGCCGAGCGCGGATCGCCCGCGTCGGCGCGCGTGCGCGTCGCGTCGCGCACGTCGGCGAGGAGATAGAGATTGTCGGCCCGCGTTCCGGCGAGCACGCGGAGTTTCTGCGCGTCGCGCGCGGGACCGAGCGGCTGCGCATAGGCGCGAAGGTCGCTCCAGTCGTCCGCGTAGCCGTCGACGATGACGGGCGCCTCGAGACGATGCACGTACAGCACCGGCCCCGGGGGCCATTGCGCGCCCGATGCCGCGAACGCCTTGGCGAGCGTCGATGCCGATGCGAGGAGCGCCTGCTCCTGGCCCTCGCGCAGCAGCGATTCGGTCTGTCGCACGAACTGCCAGCCGGCCCACGGCAACGCGAGCGTCGAGAGCGCGACGAGCAGCAGTTTGAGGCGAAGGGACATGAAACGCCGGAATTGGAGATTCGGGATTCGGGATTAGGGCAAAGCCTACAGCGCGCTCTTGCGAATCCCCAATCCCGAATCCCGAATCCCGGCCCTACGGCTTCCAGCGGTAGCCTGCCCCATGCACCGTATCGATCGCATCGAACGCGGGATCGACGGCAATGAACTTCTTGCGGATGCGCTTGATGTGCGAGGTGATCGTCGCGTCGTCGACGACGACCTGCGCATCGCGCATCAGCTGGTCGCGATTCTTGACGTGGCCGGGAAAGCGCACGAGCGTGTGCACCATCCAGAACTCGGTCACCGTCAGCGGCACGTCGACGCCGTTCCACGTCACGCGCATGCGCTCGCTTTCGATCTTGAGCGGGCCGTGCGCGATGATGTTGTCGGCGGCGACGGGCTTCCTCAGCGCTTCCATGCGGCGGAACAGCGCGCTGATGCGCGCGGCGAGCTGATGCAGCGAGACATCCTTCGCAAGGTAGTCGTCGGCGCCGAGCCGGAGGCCGGAGATCACGTCGAAATCGGAGTCGCGCGCGGTCAGGAAGATGATCGGCAGCGTCGCCGACTTCGCGCGCAGGTTCCGGCAGAGCTCGAAGCCGCCGTCGGGCTCGTCGCCGAGGCCGATATCGATGATGACGAGCTCGGGCGGCCGTTGCGCGAACGCCGATTCGGCCTCGGCGCGCGAGCCGTAGCCGCGCACTTCGTAACCGAGCCGCGCAAGCGCCTCGACGTAGTTGGCGCGGATCAGGGGTTCGTCCTCGACGATCGCAATGTGGCGCGGCATTCGTGGCTCCGGTGTCGGTCGATGCCAGCTTACCGGTGCGGCGGCCCCGTGCAATGGCTCGCGGCACGCCGTCACCAATTTGCCAGAACTCGTCGGCGTAGCGGCCCGAGCCGCGCAGTCAGCGTCCTGCAAGGAACGCTTGAATACGCTCCACACGCCACCGGAGACCGGCCATGCCGAACCAAAGCCCCGAAACGAACACCGACCTTGCGGGCAGCGAGCCGCTCCGCACCGTCTTTGCCTTGGCCGCGCTGCTGCTCGGCCTGATTGCAGCGATGCACTGAAGGAGATGTCGATGGACCTGTACCTGCCGGATGAGTTCTACGCGTTGAGCGAATCGCCGAACGCGCGGCGCGAGCATGCGCGAGAGGACCTGCAATGGCTCGGCGGCGAAGCCTATGTCGCGCCGCTCACGATCGCCGTGCGCGCCGATCGCGTCGAGCCGGATCCGATCTGGCGCGTGATCTGAAAACGTTCCTGCATCAATCGATTGCCTCAGACCGCATCGGGCAGCCCTCTCCCCCATCCCGTCGCCCGGTGCGGTTTTCTTCTAGTCGAGCGTCGCCAGTATCTCGGCGCGATCGACCTCCACGGCCTTCTCGACAGCGCGCAAGATCGCGTTGAGCGTACCGAGGCGAAGCGGCCGGTGGTTGGGAATCGCGACGCGGTGATGACGCGGCGAGTCGCACTGCAAGACCATGTGGCTGCCAACCTGATGCACGATGCGGTAAGCGAAACGCTTGCACAACGCTCGCGCGAGCGCCGCACCGTCGACGTCACGCGGCAGCTTCATGCAACTGCGAGAACCTCGTCACGGACCAGATGCAGGCGGATGCTGCTCGGCTTAGGCTGATCGAAGAAGTACGCGCTGACTGCCTCGGTGACGTTCTCGCGCAGGGACTCCCAGTCGTTGGCTTCGGTGACGATGTCGTAGCCGAGGCCCTCGGCGACGTAGCCGCCATCCGCTTCCTGGGTGATGCTGAATACGATTTCCATGGCGCCAGTCTCGCACCGAGATCAGGCGCCCGCAACGCTCGCGTGCATCGCACCGATGACATCGCGGTAATCCTTCTCGCTGAAGATCGCCGATCCCGCGACGAACGTATCGGCGCCGGCCCGCGCGATCTCGGCGATGTTGTCGCGCTTGACGCCGCCGTCGATCTCGAGCCGGATGCTGCGGCCGCTGGCGTCGATGCGCTCGCGGACCTGGCGCAGCTTGTCGAGCGCCGACGGAATGAAACTCTGGCCGCCGAAGCCGGGATTGACCGACATCAGCAGCACCAGATCGATCTTGTCGAGCACGTAGTCGAGATACGCGAGCGGCGTCGCCGGATTGAAGACGAGGCCGGCCGTGCAGCCGGACGACTTGATCAGCTGGATCGTGCGGTCGACGTGCTCGCTTGCCTCGGGATGGAAGCTGATGTTCGTCGCCCCGGCCTTGGCGAAGTCGGGCACGATGCGGTCGACCGGTTTCACCATCAGGTGCACGTCGATCGGCGCCTTGACGCCGTGCTTGCGCAGCGCCTCGCAGATCAGCGGGCCGATCGTGAGGTTCGGCACGTAATGGTTGTCCATCACGTCGAAATGGATCCACTCGGCGCCGGCCGCGACGACCGCGTCGACTTCCTCGCCGAGGCGGGCGAAATCGGCCGAGAGGATCGAAGGTGCGATGACGGTCGATTGCCTGGCCATGCTCGAGCTCCGGGGCCGCGCGGATATGCGTCGCGGTTAGCGTAGAGCATCGCCGCCGGCCTGTCCTGCGGCTCCCGACAACCGATTGCTACTTGAAGCCGCGCTCGGCCTTGACGCGCTCGTACGCGGCATTGATCTCGCGCGCGCGCTCCTCGGCGCGGCGCTTGAGCTCGTCGGGCACGTCGCCGAGCTTGTCCGGATGATGCTGGCTCATGAGCTTGCGATAGGCGCGCTTGATGTCGCGCTCGTTCGCGCTGCGTTCGAGCCCGAGCACCAGGTACGGATCCGCCCGCTGCGGGCCCGGCGGCGACGGACGCGCGCCCGGGCCGCGCTGCGGGCCCGGTCCCGCGGGCCCGTAGCCCTTCATCGCGGCGAGCGCGGCGAGCTCGTGATCGTTGACGCCGAGCGCCCAGCAGAGCTTGCGCAGGATCGCGAGCTTGGGCGCGGCGAGCGCGCCCTCCGCGTAGACCAGGTCGAGCAGGAGATCGAGCACGAGAAACGCGAGATCGCGCCGGCCGCCGCACCAGCGCTTGAGGTCGTTGATCGCAAGCTCGGTGCGGAAATCCGCCTGCTTGCCGGCGTTGAATCGCCCGATCGCCGAACGCCGCTGCGCGTTGTCCAGGCGCAGGCGCGCCATCAGCGATTCCGCCGCCGCGATCTCGACTTCGGAGACGCGCCCGTCCGATTTGGCCAGCGCACCGGCAAAGCCGAACAGCGGCTCGATGAATCCGCTGCCCATCGACGGCGGGCGCAGCTGCGTCAGCGCGATGTCGTAGAAGTGTCCGATGATCGCGCCGATCAGGAGCCCGAACGGGTTGCGGAAAATCAGGAACCCGACGACGGCGCCGATGACCTTGCCGAGGATCCTCATCGCGCGGCACCGCCGGCTTGTGCGGCGTACCACGCGGCGAGCGCGTCGATGTCGGCGTCCGACAGCGATCCCGAGACGGCGCGCATCGCCTGCGCCGCACGCTCGCCGCTCCGGTACTGGCCGAGCGCCGCGACGAGATATTCACGGTTCTGCGCGGCGAGGTTCGGGATGCCGGGTGCCGTCGCAGCGCCGTTCTCGCCGTGGCAGGCCGCGCACAGGCCGAGCCGTGCCGGCTTCGGCGGCGCATCCGCGCGCGCGGCGGCAGCGGAGAGCAGCGCGGGCAGTGCCAGCGCCGGGAGCATCGGCCAGCGTGTCATCGCGATCGGGTGCGTCGAAAAAGGGCCCGGATTCTAGCAAGGAGTGCCGCGGCACCCCCGAAGCCGCGCGCGGCGCCGGTACAATGGGCCGCTCGCCCCCTGTCGAGCGACGCCCGTGCCGACCGTCCTCTCCGAATCGAACCTGCCCGGCCTCGACCTGATCCATCGCGGCAAGGTGCGCGACGTGTACGCGCTCTCGCCGACCGAGCTCCTGATCGTCGCGAGCGACCGGCTCAGCGCATTCGACGTCGTGCTGCCCGACCCGATCCCAGGCAAGGGCGAGATGCTGACGCAGATCTCGAACTTCTGGTTCGGCAAGACGGCGCATCTCGTGCCGAATCACCTGACCGGCAAATCCGTCGCGGGCGTGCTGCCCGCCGGCACCGACGTGGCGCTCTATTCCAGGCGCAGCGTCGTTGCGAAGCGGCTGAAAGCGGTTCCGATCGAGGCCATCGCGCGCGGCTACCTGATCGGCTCGGGCTGGAAGGATTATCAGGCGACCGGCTCGCTCTGCGGCATCAGGCTGCCGGCGGGCCTGCGCCAGGCGGACAAGCTGCCCGAACCGATCTTCACGCCGTCGACGAAGGCCGCGATGGGCACGCACGACGAGAACATCGGCTTCGACGACGTCGTCGCGAAAGTCGGCGCCGAGCTCGCCGTGAAGGTGCGCGACGCGACGCTCGCGATCTATCGCTTCGCCGCGGCGCACGCGGCCGAGCGCGGCATCCTCATCGCCGACACGAAGTTCGAGTTCGGCACCGATGCCGACGGCAGGCTCTACGTCATGGACGAGATGCTGACGCCGGATTCGTCGCGGTTCTGGCCGGCCGACGAATACCGCCCCGGCATCAGCCCGCCGAGCTTCGACAAGCAGTTCGTGCGCGACTATCTCGAGACGCTCGACTGGAACAAGACGGCGCCGGGACCGAAGCTGCCGCGCGAGGTGATCGAGGGCACGGCGGCGAAATATGCCGAGGCGCTGAAGCGGCTTGCGGGTATCACGCTCGACTGAACCTGTTTTCCCTTCTCCCGCTTGCGGGAGAAGGTGCCGAAGGCGGATGAGGGCGTTCTTGTGAGGCGGCGAACTACGCTTGCCCTCACCCTGCCCTCTCCCGCGAGCGGGAGAGGGGAAATGCAGACTAATCGTGTGAGGTGGTCGTCATGCGCAGCATCCACGACTGGTTCGCCAGCTACAGCAAGGATCACCAGAATCCGACGAACCGGCTGATCCACTGGATCTGCGTGCCGGCGATCCTGTGGTCGGTCATCGCCGCGCTCTGGACGCTGCCGGTGCCGTCGTCGCTCGGTCAGCCGGGGCTCTGGTGCGCGCTGCTCATGGTCGGCGTGCTGACGTTCTACTGGCGCCTGTCGCGCGCGCTGGGCGCCGCGATGATCGTCGTGTTCGTCGTGCTGGCGTTCGTGACGCATCTTGCCTACGACGCGCTCGGGCCCGCGCGGCTCCTCGAGCTCGCCGCTGCGGTTTTCATCGTTGCGTGGATCGGCCAGTTCGTCGGCCACAGGTTCGAAGGCGCGCGGCCTTCGTTCCTCACCGATCTCGTCTATCTGCTGATCGGTCCGGCATGGCTCGTCGGCAAGATCATGCGGCGCGCACGCATCGCATACTGACTATTCGCCGCGGAGTTTCATGTCGTCGAACCTCTTGCGACGGCGACGCGGTGCGTCAGTCGGCCGTCGTCACATCGAGCGTCATCGCATGGAAATCCAGCGTGACGACGCTGTGGGCGAACAGCGCGTTGCCGACCGTCGCATCGAACATGCCCTCGGGCTGGTGCACGGGATGCTTGCCCGCGCCGACGTAGTAGAGCGTGTGCGCGCCGCCGACGAGGCCGCGCTTGCCGAAGCCGATGCTGTCCGAGCGTCCGGCGAGCAGCTCGATGCCGCCGTCGGTGTATTTGAAGAGCTCCGGCGCGCCTTCCTTGCTGAGCCCGAGCGTATCGAGCGCTGAGTCGTAGATCAGCAGCGTGCCGGTGAAAACCGTGTCGATCTGCGCGCGCACGTTCTTGCCGTTGACCGTGAACGGCGAGCCGACAACCACCGGCGGTCCGCGCTCGCCGAACGTGATGAGACGCAGCGAGCCGGTGCCTTCGGCTTTCCCGGCCGGCGGTGGCGTCGCGATCGGATTGGTGAAGCGGATGCGGTGATGCGGGTAGTCGATCTGCAGCACGCGATCCTTGAAGAAATCGTACGACAGCGACCCGTCGACCGGCGGCGGATAGATGCCGAGCATCGCGCGCTCGAATACGTAAAACGGCTCCGGCGCCGCGATGCCGCCGAGTCCGACGCGGTGCTCGCCGGCGACGAAGATGCCGCCGACGGCGTGCCCGCCGCGCTCGGCGGGCTGCAGCGTCCACTGGAGCTCACGGGCGACGTCGGCGATCAGCGTCGAATGCGCGTTGCCGATGTCGAGCATCAGCGTGCGCAGCGGCGCGCCGTCGAGCGAGGCGTCGATGCAGACAAGGCCCTCGCACGGCCTGAACGCGACGTCGGCGATGAACGCCGGCGCGGCCGCGAGCGCAGAGACCGGCAACGACAGCGCGGCGGAGAAAGCGAAACGGGGAAGGAACGACGAAGGAGGGAACATCACGATGCTGGAAGTACGACCGGCACGTACGGCGCCGGACCGCAGGGAGTCATGCGCGCGCCGGCATGCAGCCGGCGCGCGCCGAATCGATTACTGGCCCGATGTCTGCACGAGTATCTGCGGATAGGTCACCTGGACGGCGTCGCCGCCGCTGACGACCATGCTCGCCATCTCGCCCTGCATCTCGGCGGTCGCCGCGGGGAAATCGCTCGGATCGAGCAGAGAGCCATGCTCGCCTTGCAGGAAGCGCGTGGCGCCGCGGATGCCGTCCGGCGACTGCGTGGTCTGGCCGATCGGCGCGAGGCCATACGCCGCGATCAAGGGTTCGGTGCCCGACGTCGGCGCACCGGCGACCGTGTTCGGGATGACCTGATCCGGCGGCACGTCGCCGCCGCCGACGACTTCCTGCATCAGGAGGTGCTTGGTGTCGGTGACGACGGCGAAGTTGATCGGATCGCCTGAATCGACAGCCGTCTGCGCCGCGACCATGAACGCGTCGTAGTCCGGCGTGCCTGCTTCGACGCCTGCCGCGGCAAGACCCGCGCGGATGCGCGGACCGAACGTCGGCGAACCGTCGAGCAGGCGCGCGATACCGCCGCCCGGAACGCTGAGCAGCGCCGTGTTCACGTTCGGATCGATCTGCACGAACATCGTGCCGACGATGCTGCCGAGCGACTGCCCGACGAACGCGATGCGCGAGCCGTCGAAGTCGGCGTTGGCCGAGTAGTGCATCGACGGCACGGCGTGGGCGAGCTCGAAGAGATCGGCGACGCCCTGGCGCAGGTTGTCGCGCGACGTCAAGAGGCTCGAAAGGTTGATGAACCACGAACCGGACGGATCGATCGCACCATCGGGGCCGGCCGCTCCGGTCGAATTGTTCTCGACGTCGAGATCGAACGTGCGCTCCGCTGCGCCGAGCTGCGCGAACGGCGTGTTGCCGACGTAGAACGGGCTCGTCGTATCGGTGATGCCGTGCAGCGGCAGGTCGATCGCGACGACCGCGAAGCCTTGCGCGGCGAGCGTGCCCGCGACCGCGAACGCATCGGTGCGGTTGCGCGTGATGCCGTGCTGGAAGATCACCACCGGCCACCCCGACGCGGGCTTCGCGCGGCCCGAATGCGAGTTCGGCAGCGTCACGACCATCGGCACCGTCACCGTCGACGTCGCCGCCGGGAACCGATTGCAGTACGTGATGTTCGTCGAGGTCGGATCGAGCCCGAAGCCCGCGCATTGCTCGATGTAGGCTCCGGCGACGGCCTCCCAGTGCGTGTTGAGCGGCGCGATCGGATTGTCCGTGCTCGGTGCCGAAAGGTAATACGGCAGATCGATCGTGCCGATGTAGATGTCGGCGACCGGCGGCAGGCCGACGCCGAGATCGCCGAGCGTCTTGCCCGTCGGCGCGAGATGCGTCGTCGCCGGCGGCGAGGCTTCGACGACCGCATCGATCGCCTCGAGCTCGATCGTCGTCGATTGCGTCGTCATGACCCACGACAGCGCGATCGATCCCGGCGCGACGCCGGCGCCGATGGCTGCGGCTTCCTGCGCGTTCGTCAGCTGGCGCAACGGCTCGAGCGCGCAGGCCTGCGCGGCCGGCAGCGCGTGGACGGTCGAGATCGG
>CALFNI010000495.1 GCA_937902695.1 uncultured Rhodanobacteraceae bacterium | reverse complement strand
TCCATGGGCTCTTGCTCTGCGGTCCCCTCTAAAGCCGCGGCGAAGGGCGGACGGATCAGCCGCGTGCACCGCACGCGGGCGGCGCGAGGGATCGCGCCGATTCGGCTCTCAGGCCATGGATGGCCTGTGAGCCGAACCCGTTCGCCCGTAGCGAACCGCTCGCGCAGCGAGCGGCGCGGCGCCGAGGGTGTGTTCTCTTTGGTTACTTTCTCTTGCACAAGCAAGAGAAAGTGACCGGCCGCCATGGATGGCGGACGAAAAGCACACGGACGTGAGTCGGTTATCGCAAATTGGTGAAGCGGGAGAGGACGCAAATGGATTCCCGCTTTCGCGGGAATGACGAGGGTCGAAACGGATTCCCGCTCCCGCGGCAACGACGAGGGTCGAAATGGATTCCCGCTTCCGCCGGAATGACGAAGTCAAAATGCATTCCGACTTCCGTCGGAATGGCTACCTCGGCGCCCGATACCCGCCGCGCACGCCCCGCGGCGACATCACCAGCTGCCAGAGCTGGTCGCGCCGCGCGCGGAACACCGCCGCCGACGCCGACAGGTAAAACCGCCACATGCGCCGGAACCGCTCGCTGTAGCGCGACGAAAGCGACGCCCACGCGCGATCGAAATTGGCGCGCCACGCCATCAGCGTGCGGTCGTAGTCGGCGCCGAAATTGTGCCAGTCCTCGGTCACGAACACGCCCTCGCTCGCCGCGGCGATCTGTTCCGCCGACGGAACCATCGAGTTCGGAAAAATATACTTGGCGATCCACGGATCCGTGTGGTTCGAGGAGACGTTCGAACCGATGCAATGCAGCACGAAAAGACCGTCGTCGGACGTGCAGCGGCGGGCGACGTCGAAGTAGGTCCGGTAGTTCTTGACGCCGACGTGCTCGAACATGCCGATCGAGAACACGCGGTCGAACGTCTCCTCGAGCGTCCGGTAATCCGCCAGGCGGATTTCGATAGGGAGGCCGCGGCAGATCGTGCGCGCGTAATCGGCCTGCTCCTGCGAGACGGTCACGCCGACGCCGGAGACGCCGTAGCGCTCGGCGGCGAGCTTCAGCGCCTCGCCCCAGCCGCAGCCGATGTCCAGCACGCGCATGCCGGGCTTCAGGCCGAGCTTGCGGAAGATCAGTTCGAGCTTCGCGTCCTGCGCGTCGTCGAGGTTGGTCGCATCCTTCCAGTAGCCGCAGCTGTACACGAGGCGACGGCCGAGCATGGCCTGGAAGAGATCGTTGCCGAGATCGTAGTGGCGCTCGCCGACCTCGTATGCACGCTGGCCGCGCTGGAGGTTGAGGAACCGCGACTTGATGTAAAGCCAGGCGTCTTCCCAGCCGCCGACGCGCTCGTCGAGCCGCGTGTCGAGCAGGCGAAACAGGAACCCGTCGAGATCGTCGGTGTCCCACCAGCCGTCCATGTACGCCTCGCCGAGGCCGAGCGAGCCATGGGCGAGGATGCGCGCGTAGAGGCGCGGGTCGTGGACGCGGATGTCGGTCGGGGCGTTGCCGTCGATGGAAACGCCGGCGAAGTTCAGCAACGCTTCGACGCGCGCATGCGCACGCGTGCGGTTCGCCGGCAGCCCCTGGATGAGCATCGGCAGAGGATAGCGCGTTCGCGCGGCCGTTCGTAATGCCGCGTCCGGTAAAGGTGCAGCATCGGTTCAGCGGCGCGCGCCGGCCTCGTCGCTGACGAGCCCGAACTCGGCGGGAAAGCGCGCGTAGAAAAGCGGCGCACCGTCCTCGCCTGCGATGCGCAGCAGCTCGTCGGCCTGCTGCTCGGACACGATGAACTCGACGAGCACGGTCTGCTGCCCGGCGAGCTCGAAGAAGTGCTGCTCCGACATGACGCCGTGCCGGCCATAGCCCGCGATGGCGCGGAACGCCGAGCCGCCGGCAATGCTGCGCTGCCTGGCCTGCGTCAGGAGCCACTCGTACAGCGGCACGCCGCGGTGGCGCTGGTTCTCGTGCATGTAGAAGCGCAGCGATGAGCCTTTCATGACACGCGTCTCCAGGTCATGCCCGCAGGATGAGGCGCGCGATGCCGATGCCGGCGAGCGTCAGCGCGAGCGAGCCGAAAAGATGCGCCGCGATGATCGCGGCCGTCCAGCCGTATTGCTGGCGCAGGAGCAGCGTCACCGTCTCGCCGGAGAACGTCGAGAACGTGGTGAGCCCGCCGAGGAAACCGGTCGTGATCGCCAGCCGCCACGCGATCGGCAGCGTTTCGTAATGCGCGAAGAAGCCGAGCGCGATCCCCATGATGAGCCCGCCGATGAGGTTCGAAGCGAGCGTGCCGAGCGGCATCGCCGGCAGGACGGGATTGAGCACGATGCCGAGCAGCCAGCGCATGACGGCGCCGAACGACGCACCGATGCCGACGGCGAGGAACGAGATGAGGTTCATGTGGCTCCCGGATCGTGGTCGAACCCGGAAAGCCCGCGGCGTGCAAGGCGTTCGCGCTGTTGCCCACGACGCCTGCGCGCCCCGGTGTTCCCGGGAGCTCGTCAGGCATCATCAGCCTTGCGGCGGTTCAAGGAGGAATGCCATCTCCTGGTTGCGACGGTATGCTAGCGCAAACCGGCACGCAGGCGCCAACGCGTCGCCGCACCGTCGAACGCTGCCTTCCGAATGACCGTCCCGATGTCTCCGCGCCGGCGCCGACTGGCACCGATGCTTGCCGCGCTCGCGATGTTCGGGCCGTTCTCGATCGACACGATTTTCCCGGCGTTCCCGGCAATCGCGCGCGAGCTCGGCGCGACGCCTATCGCCATGCAGCAGACGATCAGCGTGTACATGATCGCGTACGCGCTCATGTCGCTGTTCCACGGGCCGCTGTCGGACAGCCTCGGACGCCGCCGCGTGATACTCGCGGGCGTTGCCGGGTTCGGTGGACGCGAAATGTTTCGCGAGGCCGGCCCAGTCCTTGGCGGCCAGCAGTTCGTCGACGCTCATGGAGTCCCCGCGCGCGTAAATCTGTTGCGCCTTTCGGGGTCAGTGTAGCGCTAAGGCAGAGCTTTCTTCAGGTAAAGCGCGGTGCGGCTGCCGCGCAGGAAACGGCTCAGCGCCTGGAGGCGCGCGGCGC
>CALFNI010000494.1 GCA_937902695.1 uncultured Rhodanobacteraceae bacterium | reverse complement strand
GCGGCTGATCGAGAAGATCGCCGAGCTGGTCAAGGAAAAGAAGCTCGAAGGCATCTCGCAGGACGGGCTTCGCGACGAATCGGACAAGGACGGCCTGCGCGTCGTCATCGAAGTGCGGCGCGACACCTCGGCCGACGTGCTGCTCAACAACCTGTTCCAGCAGACGCAGCTGCAGGTCACGTTCGGCATCAACATGGTGGCGCTGGTCGACGGCCAGCCGAGGACGCTCAGCCTTCGCGAGATGCTCGATGCGTTCATCCGGCATCGGCGCGAAGTCGTCACGCGCCGCACGGTCTACAACCTGCGCCAGGCGCGCGCGCGCGCCCACGTGCTGGAAGGCCTCACCGTCGCGCTCGCGAACATCGACGAGATGATCGAGCTGATCAAGACCTCGCCCGATGCCGAGACCGCACGCGAACGCATGTTGGCGCGCCGCTGGGAACCGGGCCTCGTCGGCGCGCTGCTCGCGGCGGCGGGTGCCGAGGCGTCGCGTCCCGAAGACATGCCGGCCGATGCCGGCCTCGGCCCGGGCGGCTATCAGCTGACGGCCGTCCAGGCGCAGCAGATCCTCGACATGCGCCTCAACCGCCTGACTGGTCTTGAGCAGGAAAAGCTCAGCGACGAATACAAGGACCTGCTGACGACGATCGCGGGCCTCATCGCGATCCTCGAGGATCCGGACCGGCTCCTCAAGGTCATTCGCGACGAGCTATCCGAGCTCAAGGAGCAGTACGGCGATGCGCGCCGCACGGTCATCCAGACGAGCCAGGAAGACCTCGACATCCTCGATCTCATCGCGCCCGAAGATGTCGTCGTGACGCTCTCGCACGCCGGTTATGCGAAGCGCCAGCCGGTCAGCATCTACCGCGCGCAGCGTCGCGGCGGCAGGGGCCGCAGCGCGACCGCGATGAAGGAAGAGGATTTCGTCGAGCGGCTCTGGATCGCGAACACGCACGACACGCTGCTCACGTTCACCAGCGCAGGCCGCGTGTTCTGGCTCAAGGTGCACCAGCTGCCGGACGCGGGTCCGAATGCGCGCGGCAAGCCGATCGTGAACCTGCTGCCGCTCGAGCCCGACGAGAAAGTGCAGGCCGTGCAGCCCGTGCGCGAGTTCGCCGACGACCGCTTCGTGTTCTTCGCGACGCGCAACGGCACGGTCAAGAAGACGCCGCTGACCGAGTTCGCCTACCAGCTGCAGCGCGGCAAGATCGCGATCGGCCTCGACGTGGGCGACGCGCTCGTCGACGTGCAGGTCACCGACGGCTCGCGCGACATC
The DNA here is from genome assembly GCA_937902695.1 of uncultured Rhodanobacteraceae bacterium. GTDB lineage: Bacteria > Pseudomonadota > Gammaproteobacteria > Xanthomonadales > Rhodanobacteraceae > Dokdonella_A. The sequence goes on along the minus strand of CALFNI010000494.1, from coordinate 6,216 downwards.
ATGCTGTTCGCGTCGAACGGCAAGGCCGTGCGTTTCGCCGAGGACGAAGTGCGCTCGATGGGCCGCACGGCGACCGGCGTGCGCGGCATGCGGCTCGCTTCAGGCGAGCACGTCGTCAGCCTGATCGTCGTCGACGGCGACGACGACATCCTGACCGCGACCGAGCGCGGCTTCGGCAAGCGCACCGAGCTGGCCGAATACCCGCGCAAGGGCCGCGGCACGCAGGGCGTGATCGCGATCCAGTGCTCCGAGCGCAATGGCGCGCTGATCGGCGCCGTGCAGCTCGGCGAGAACCACGAGCTCATGCTGATCTCGAACCACGGCACGCTCGTGCGCACGCGCGCGGCCGAGGTCGCGCGCGTCGGACGCAATACGCAGGGCGTCACGCTGATCCGCTTGCCGGCCGAGGAGCAGCTGGTCGGGCTCGTGCGGGTCGAGGCGCTCGCCGAGGAAGGCAACGGCGTCGATGGCGAGGCCGGCACGGAGTCCGCGCCGACCGACGAATCACCGACGATCCAATAAAAAAAAAACTCGTCGTTCCCGCGGAAGCGGGAACCTGGCGCCTCAAGGCTTTGGCGGCTCAGCGCAAAGGCGCTGGGCCCCCGCTTTCGCGGGGGCGACGAATCATGGATCAGCCGATCGCGGACAGCATCGACGCGGCGTCCGACACCTTGAACTCGCCCGGCGCTTCGACGTTGAGCGCCTTGACGACGCCGTCGTCCGCGTAGAGCCCGAACCGCTTGCCGCGGATGCCGAGACCGAACGGCGTGCCGTCCATCTCCATGCCGAGCGCCTTGGTGAACGTGCCATTGCCGTCGGCGAGCATCATGAGGCCGTCCGGCACATGCTGGTCCTTCGCCCACGCGCCCATGACGTAGGCGTCGTTGACCGCGAGGCATGCGACGTCGACGCCGCGCTGCTTGAACTCCGCGAACTTCTCGACGTACCCCGGCAGATGCTTGGCCGAGCACGTCGGCGTGAACGCGCCGGGCAGCGAGAACAGCACGACCTTCTTGCCCTTGAAGATGTCGTCGGTCGACACGGCCTGCACGCCGTCCTTCAGCATGTTGAGTGTTCCGTTCGGAATGCGGTCGCCTACTTTGATCGTCATCGGTGTTGCTCCTTGTCGAACGTCAGCGGAATGCGGAGGGGGCGAAGATGATACGCGAGGCGTATTCCAGCCGCCCGCGCGCGGTCCGGGCCGATTTTGCCGGGGCACTCTTGAAACGTTTTTGCGGTGTCCCTACCTATTTTGCAAGGCGGCAGCGAGCCGCAGACCCATCTTGCGGAGAGGACCCATGGCAATCACGCGTTACAGCCCGTGGCAGGTCCACGGCGGCAATATGCACGAGGAAATCCGGAACGTGTTCGATCGTTTCTTCAATACCGACGAGACCGACCAGTCGAACGTCGTCACGAGCCAGTGGACGCCGCGCGTCGACATCAAGGAAGAAGACACCCGCTTCGTCATCTTCGCCGACATTCCCGGCGTCGATTCGAAGGACATCGAGATCACGATGGAGAAAGGCATCCTGTCGATCAAGGGCGAGCGCAAGGCCGAGGCGACCGGGCAGAACGGCAAGCTGACGCGCAGCGAGCGCTCGCACGGTCTCTTCTACCGCCGCTTCGCGCTGCCCGACAGCGCCAATGCCGAAGGCATCCAGGCGACCGGCAGGAATGGCGTGCTCGAGATCTCGATCCCGAAGCGTGCCGAGACGGCGCCGCGCCGCATCAACGTCAACTGAGGCCAGGATAGCCTCATCCCGGACAGCACAGGGACGTGCGTTGACCTGGGTCCGTTGCCCTTTCGGGCGATCGATCCCGGCAGCGCGCACGTGCGTTGATGGAAGCCGGCGTCGCTGACGCCGAGGCGGAACCGACGAGCCGGGACGCCGGCAAAGGGACTTGAAGCGATGGCCTGCGGCGGGGCGACCTGCCGCAGGCCGTTTCGTCTGGAAGCCTGTCGCGCGTGGCCGGCGTGGCGGGCCTACAATGAAAACGACGGCAACGGACGGCGGCGTCGCGCACGCCGTCGGCCTGATCGGCGACCGACGATCGACGAACCCGGCGAGGAGCGGATGCAGTTCAAGGATTACTACGAAATACTCGGCGTGAAGCCCGATGCGTCGGCTGCCGACATCAAGTCGGCCTACCGGCGGCTCGCGCGCAAATACCATCCCGACGTCAGCAAGGAAACGGGCGCCGAGGAAACGTTCAAATCGATCAACGAAGCGTACGAAGCGCTCAAGGATGCGTCGCGGCGCAAGGCATACGATCAGCTCCGCGCCGGCGGTTACCGCGCGGGCGACGAGTTCCGCGGCCCGCCGCCGAACTGGCAGGGCGAGCAGTTCGATTTCGGCGAAGGCGGCGCCGGCGGCGAGGATTTCAGCGATTTCTTCGAATCGCTGTTCGGCCGCATGGGCGCCGGCGGCGCGCGCGCGGCGCGTGGCCCGCATCGGGGCCGCGATCTGCGCGCCGAGATCTCGATTCCGCTGGAAACCGCCTACCACGGCGGCAGCGAACGCATCAGCCTGCGCGACGCCGGCGGCGACCGCACGCTGGAGATCCGCATTCCGCCGGGCATCCTGCCGGGTCAGCAGATCCGGCTTGCCGGGCAAGGCTACGCCGGCGCAAACGGCGGACCCGCGGGCGACCTGCTGCTCGAGGTCCATTTCCGCGGCGACGAGCGCTTCACGCTCGACGGCCGGAACATCGTGTTGACGCTGCCGGTTGCCCCGTGGGAAGCCGCGCTCGGCGCGACGGTGCCGGTGCCGACGCTCGGCGGCGATGTCGAGCTGCGCATTCCGGCGGGTTCCGACAGTGGCCGCAAGCTGCGCCTGCGCGGACGCGGCTGGCCGGGCGCGACGGCGGGCGACCAGATCGTCACGCTCGAAGTGCGCGTGCCGAAGGCCGAAACCGCGAAGCAGAAAGAGCTCTATCAGGCGCTCGCGGACGAGTTCGACTTCGATCCGCGCGCGTAGTTATCGCTGGGTTTCGCGTGCTTCACCTTAGAAGACCGGCCAGGGATGGCCGCGTTGGATTGCGATCGGAGTGGTGCCAAGCTCGCAAGCGCGGTCGGTTCGCGGCGATCAGGGACGATCGCAAAAGTTCACGCCGGCAGGTACTCGTTGATCGTCCGCGTGAGCTCGGCTTCGTCGATCGGCTTCGTGACGTAGGCCTTCGCGCCCTGACGCAAGCCCCAGACGCGATCGGTGTCCTGATCCTTCGTGGTGACGAGGATGATCGGGATGTGGCTCGTCTTCGGATCCTTCGCGATCGTGCGCGTCGCCTGGAAGCCGTTGAGGTTCGGCATCACGACGTCCATCAGGATCAGGTCCGGCAGCTCGCGCTTGGCCGTCTCGACGCCTGCCGCGCCATCCTCGGCCGTGACGACCTGGTGGCCGAGCTTCTCGACGGTGCGCCGCATGCCGATCAACTGCGACGGCGAATCATCGACGATCAATATGCGCGCCATCTGGACGCCTCACCCCGGAAATTGCAACGTCATTCTAAACATGGCCCGCGGCGGCGGGCTAGGGCCGGACTGCATGCCCGGATCCGCTCACGCGACGCGCACGACGGTGCGGCCGAGCGAGCCGCCTTCCAGCATCTTCGCGAATACGCCCGGAACTTCATCGAGCGCAACGTCTCTCGACGCGATCCTGTCGAGGTGAATCGGCTTCCAGTCGCCGGAAAGCTGCGTCCATATGCGCTCGCGAATCGCGCGCGCGGTGCCCCCGGACGCGACGCCGAGCAGGCTGACGCCGCGGATGATGAAGGGCATCACCGTCGTATGCAGCTCGATGCCGCCCGCGTTGCCGCAGATCGCGACATTGCCGTACGGCTTGATCACGCGCGAAAGGCCGGCAAGCATGTCGCCGCCGACGTTGTCGATCGCACCGGCCCAGTGCGCGTTTTCGAGCGGACGCTGTCCCCAGTAGAGCTCGGTGCGCGCGATGCACTGCTGCGCGCCGAGGCTTTGCAGATAGTCGAAGTGATCCACCTTGCCGGTGATTGCGTGGGCTTCGAAGCCGGCGCGCGTCAGGATGTCGATCGCCAGCGAGCCGACGCCGCCGGTCGCGCCGGTCACGACGATCGGCCCCATCTCGGGCGTCTGGCCGTTGCGCACCATCTGGAACAGCGCGAGCGCGGCGGTGAATCCGGCCGTGCCGAGCGCCATCGATTCGCGGAGCGTGAGTCCGGCCGGCAGCGGAATCGTCCATTTCGATTCGAGCCGCGCGTACTCGGCGAAGCCGCCGTCGCGCGTCTCGCTGAGCCCGCAGCCGGTGCAGAGAACCGGGTCGCCTTCCTTGAAGGCGGGATCGGTCGACGCGGCGACGTAGCCGGCGACGTCGATGCCGCCGTTGAGCGGAAACCTGCGGAGGATCTTGCCTTTGCCGGTGCCGGCGAGGGCGTCTTTGTAGTTGACGGAGGAATAGGCGACCTTGACGAGCACTTCGCCGGGTGAGAGGTCGTCGGTTTGCATCGGCTCGATGCCGGCCTTGTAGCCGCCGGTGTCGTTGCGGATGCGGAAGGCGCGGAAGGTGGCGTTCGGCAGCGTGCTCATCGCAATTCTCTTCACTCGTCATTCCGGCGAAGGCCGGAATCCAGCTTTCGATCTCTCGAAGTTACAGCAATTCCGGATAGAGATCGCGCCACCTCGGATTTTCGATTTCGATCTGCCGGATTTTCCATGCGCGCCGCCACTCCTTGATCGTCTTTTCGCGAGCGATGGCCGATTCCATCGTCCGGTGCTGCTCGAGCCAGACGAGATCGTGCACGCCGTACTGCTTCGTGAAGCCGTCTATGACGTCGTGCTTGTGTTCCCACACGCGCTTGATGAGATCAGACGTGACGCCGACATAAAGCGTACCGTTCCACCGGCTCGCAAGCATGTAAACGCAAGGCTGTTTGATTGCCACGAAGAGCTGGTTCCCGGCCTTCGCCGGGACGACGAGGCTTCGAGTTTGACTCTAGCCCCGCCTCCGTCATTCCGGCGAAGGCCGGAATCCATGTTTCGTGTAAGCGTGCGTCGACGACGCGCGTCAATTCATCTTGTGAATCGCCCGCTTGTCCACCGACATCGCCGCCTCATGCACCGCTTCGCTCAACGTAGGATGCGCATGCACGATTCGCGCGAGATCCTCGCTCGATCCCTTGAACTCCATCGCGACGACGCACTCGGCGACGAGCTCGGAGACATTCGCACCCACGAGATGACAGCCGAGGATCCGATCCGTCTCGGCATGCGCGATGATTTTCACGAGGCCCGCCGGCTCATTCATCGCGACGGCACGACCGACCGCCGCGAACGGGAACGAGCCGGTCTTGTACGGAATCCCTTCGTCCTTGCACTGCTTCTCGGTCTTGCCCACCCAGGCGATCTCGGGCTCGGTGTAGATGACCCACGGAATCGTATTGAGATCAACGTGTCCGGGTTTGCCCGCGATGATCTCGGCAACCATGATGCCTTCCTCGAAACCCTTGTGCGCGAGCATCGGCCCGCGCACGCAATCGCCGACGGCCCAGACGCCTTCGACGCCGGTCCAGCAATGCGCGTCGACTTCGACGCGGCCGCGATCGTCGAGTCTGACGCCGGTGCCGTCGCCGAGCGCGTTCGCGGTGTAGGCGCGACGCCCGACCGCGACGAGCAGATTGTCGACCGTGAGCTTCTTTTCGCCGTCCTTCGTCGCGTACGTGAGATTGACTTCGTTGCCCTTGACCTCGGCCTTCGAAAGCTTCGCGCCGAGCTCGATCTTGAGGCCCTGCTTGGCGAACTCGCGTGCGGCGGCCTTCGCAATGTCCGCATCGGCGGTGCCGAGGAAATCCGGCAGCGCCTCGAGGATCGTCACGTCGCTGCCGAGCCGCTTCCAGACGCTGCCGAGCTCGAGGCCGATGACGCCTGCGCCGATGACGCCGAGCCGCTTGGGCACCGCGTCGAAATCGAGCGCGCCCGCGTTGTCGACGATGAGCTTGCCGTCGAACTTCGCGAACGGCAGCTCGATCGGCACCGAACCCGTCGCGATGATGACGTTCGTTCCGACGATCGTCTGCTTCGTGCCGTCGTCGGCCGTGATCTCGACCTGGCGATCCTTGAGCAGCCTGCCGGTGCCGTAGTACGGCGTGATCTTGTTGCCCTTGAACAGGAGCGCGACGCCGCCGGTGAACTGCTTACCGATCTTGTCCTTGCGCGCGATCATCGTCTTGACGTCGATC
>CALFNI010000493.1 GCA_937902695.1 uncultured Rhodanobacteraceae bacterium | reverse complement strand
CCGAGAGCGACACGCGGCCCGACACGACGCGCGGCCGTGCGGCGCCGCCTAAGATCTGCGCCTGCGCGACGCCGGGCACGGCGAGGATCTGCGGCTTGACGATCCACTCGATCAGGTCGCGCAGCTCCAGCGGCGACAGCGTGTCGCTGGTGAAGCCGAAATGGACGAGGTATTCCATCGAGGACGACAGCGGCGAGAGCTGCGGCGGGCTCACGCCTTGCGGCAGCGAGCCGCCGGCTTCGGCGAGACGCTCGGTGACGACCTGGCGCTGTCGATACGGATCGCCGCCGCGGTCGAAGATCACGCGGATGGCGGAGAGGCCCTGGCTCGACGTCGAGCGCACGGTCTTCACGTTCTCGGTGCCGGCGAGGAGGCCTTCCAGCGGCCGCGTGACGAGCGCCTCGACCTGCGTCGCGTCGAGGCCGGGCGTCTCGGTCTGCACGAGCACGTGCGGGGGCGCGAAATCGGGGAAGACGTCGAAGCGTGCGCCGAGCAGCGCCGCCGCGCCGAGCACGGCGATCAGCACGCTAAGCGCCGTGACGATGCGCGGATGCGCGAGCGACGAGCGGACGATCGCAGCAAGCATCAGCGTTCGCCTCTCCCGCTTGCGGGAGAGGCCGGCCGGAGGTCGGGTGAGGGACGCTTCGGTTGATCGCCGCGTCGAACCACGCATGCCCTCATCCCAGCCCTCTCCCGCCAGCGCGAGAGGGGGGAAAGCGCGCGCGCGAGGGGGAGGACTTCAGTCATCCTCGTCCTCCGGAATCGCGCCGACGCCTTCGAGCGACCACAGCACGCCGGCGCCGTGCACGACGACGAGATCGTCGTCGTCGAGCCCGTCGACGAGCCAGCCGTCGCCGCTCTGCATCAGCAACGTCACGTTCTTCCGCGCGTATTGCATCGTGTCGTCGCCGGGCTTTGCATGCAGCTGGTGATAGACGAACGCGCCGCCTTCCTCGTAGATGAGCGCGCCGCGCGGCACGAGGAAGCCCGATCGCGCGTTCCACGTGACCGAGCCTGGAACCCGCGCGCCGATCGCAAGGCCGGCCGGCGGCGCCTCGACTTCGGCGAGCACGCTCGCGCTCTGCGATTCGCTCGCCTGCATCAGCGCGCCGAGCACGCGGCCGCTGACCGAGACACCGTCGATCTCGAGCGTCGCGGTTTCCGGCAGGCGGCCGATGCTCTGCCGGCCCGGAAGCTCGATGCGCACGAGCGCACTCCTGCCGGCGCCGACGTTCTCGATGAGTTTCTGCCGGCGCGCCGCGGGCAGCGCTGCGATCGGCGCCCAGCGCAGCGCGAAGCGCGACGATGCGGCTTCGGCCGCGGCATGCGCGCGCGCCTGCTCGGCCTGCGCCGCTTCGAGATTCTTGAGCGATGCGCTCGCGCCGGCCTTGTAGAGGCCCTGCAAACGCGCGACTTCGGCGGATCCCGCGCGCTCGGCGGCGCGGCTCGCATCGAGCTCGCCGAGGTCGCCGATCAGCGCCGAGGGATCGAGCACCTGCGCGAACGCCGCGACGCGCTCGGCCGGCTTCGCCTTGACCGCGCGCGCGACGACGATGCCGACCGCGTCGCGCTGCTCCTTGTTCAACGCCGGAATCGTGCCTTGCGCACCCTTCCGCGCGTCGTCGTCGTCATCGCCCGCTGCGCTCGCGGACGGCGTGGACTTGGTCGCGTCGTCGGCCGGCTTCGCGTCGATGCGCTTGACGTCGGCCGGCGTCGCGGCCTGCGTCTTCTTCGGCGCATCGTCATCGTCGTCCTGCGCAGCCGCAATCGAAATCGCGAACGCGCCGTAGACGAACGCAATCGCGAATCGCTTCGCGAAGCGCAAACCCCAACCCGCGAATCCCAGCTTCTTCATCGCCCTGCTCCAGAATCCGCGACCGTCCACGCCCTGGCGAGCTCGAGCTCCGGCCCCGACAGCGGCGCGTGCAGCGCATCTTCGAGCGCGTTGCGCGCGCCCTGGCGCTGCGCGGCCGCCTGCAAGGCTTCGAGCTCCGCGCGCAGCACGAGCACTTCGGCGTTCGCGCGACCGAGGCTGTCGCCGGCACCGAGCTTCAATGCGGCGTCCGCGTGCGCGAGCTGTCGTCGCAGCGAATCGCCGCGGCGGCGCGCGGCATCGAGGCTTTCGGCGGCTACCGTGTCGGCGCGAAGGGCCGCATCGACGTCGCCGTAGATCGCGGCCTGCAGCGCGAGCAGCTTCTGCCCCGCGACCTCGCGCGCGGCGCGCGCCTGGGCGATCTCGCCCTCGTTGCGGTTGAACACCGGCAGTGCGAAATCGACGTCGAGCGGCCATTTCGCGATGCCGTGATCCCAGTAGTAGCCGGGCCTGAGCGAGACCTCGGGATACTGGCGCGCGATCGCGCGTTCGAGCTTCTTCTCCGAAACGGCGTACGCGTCGATCGCCGATGCGAGATCGGCGCGCGACAAGAGCGCGGCCTCGCGCGCCGTCGCGAAGGCATCCGGCGCGAACGGCGGGGGCGCACCCCAGTCCGGCCATGCGATGACGACGCCATCGAGCGCTGCCGCGGGCATGCCGAGCGCAGCGGCGACCGCCGCATCGGCCGAGACGAGATCGGCGCGCGCGCTCGCGACCTGCTGCTCGATGTCGAGCCGGGCGGCCTGCGCTGCGTTGAGATCGGTCGGCGCGTCCTCGCCCGCATCGACGCGGCGCTGCTGCAGCGCGAGGAGGCGGTCCTGCGCCTCTGCAAGCCGCGCCGTTGCGTCCAGCCGGCGTCGCGCGCTTTCGCGATCGCTGAGCGCGGCGATCAGCGCGCGGCGCACGTCCCAGGTTTTCTGCATGAGATCGGCTCGCGCCGCGCCCGCACCGAGCTCAGCAACCTCGAGATCGATCGCACGCACGGCGCGATGCGGCAGCAGGAAATCGAAGCTGAGGCCATAAAGCCATTGGTCGGGCTCGTGCCTGGCGTATTCGGCCTGGAGCCCCAGCGTCGGATTCGGCGTCTCGCCGGCCGTGATCTTCGCCGCGGCCGCCGCCTCGGCCTCGGCGCGCGCCACCGCCAGCGCGCCGTTGTCGGCGAGCGCGACGGCCAGCAGGCCTGCGCGATCCCATGCCGCGGGCGGCCACGGGGCGGCGGCGGCGGGCATCACGCGCATGAGCGCATCGCGAACCGGCGGCGCATCGAGCCGCCGCGCGGCAAACGCCTCGGCTGTCTTGGCGGGCTCGATGGGCGCCGGCGCGTACGTCGCGCACGCACCCAGCGCGAGCGCAGCCAGCACGACCACAGCCGCGCGCAACCGCCGTGCTGTCCCGCCCGGAGCGACCGCGACGGTCCGACGTACCGATAGGCGCAACCCATCCTCCTCGAACCAGGTCGGCCTTCCCGGCCGATGCGAGATCGATTCGCTCCGTTTCGCCGATCTTACAGAAGTGCGCGCGCGTGCCGGCGAGGACCCGAATGCGGGATGAACCGCCGCGGGGCACCTTTGCACGTTATGAACGACACTCGCATTAGCATTCTCGAGCCCTGACTGGTTTCACGATGCCGACTCGCTCGAACACGGCCCTCCTAGCGTTTGTCCTGCTCGCGAGCGTAGCCCGCGCGCACGCGGCTGCGCCGCCGGCGGCGTTCGGGTTCGACGCCGTCGACGCGCGCGCGAAGGCGCTGGCCGGCTCGGCGTTCCACGATGCCGGCACGAACCTCCCCGGCTCGCTGCAGCATATGGATCACGATCGCTACGAGTCGATCCGCTTCAAGCCCGCGGCCTCGCGCTGGCGCGCGGCGAAGCTGCCGTTCGAGCTCGGGCTCTTCCACGAAGGCTGGCTGTTCGACCGGCCCGTCAGGCTCAACGAAATCGTCAAGGGCAAGCCCGTCGAGATCCCGTTCGACGCGCAGCTTTTCGATTACTCGAAAAGCGGCATCGAGCCCGCCGCGGCCGACGGTCTCGGCTATGCCGGCTTCAACGTGCATTACGCGCTCAACATGCCGGTCTACAAGGACGACGTGCTCGCATTCCTCGGCGCGAGCTATTTCCGCGCGCTCGGCAAGGGCCAGATGTACGGCATCTCGGCACGCGGCCTCGCGATCGACACGGCGCTCGCCTCGGGCGAGGAGTTTCCGCGCTTCGTCGAGTTCTGGTTCGAGAGGCCCGATGCGAAGTCCGACGCGCTCGTCTTCTATGGCCTCCTCGATTCGCCCCGCGCGACCGGCGCGTACCGGTTCGCGTTCACGCCGGGCGTCGATTCGATCGTCGAGGTGACGGCGCGGATCTATCTTCGCGACAACGTCGGCAAGCTCGGCATCGCGCCGCTGACGAGCATGTATTTCCACGGCTCGAACCAGCGCGCCGCGGGCGAGGACTTCCGGCCCGAGGTGCACGATTCCGACGGCCTCTCGATCCAGTCGTCCAGCGGCGAATGGATCTGGCGGCCGCTCGTCAATCCCAAGCGCCTGCTGGTCACGTCGTTCGCGCAGGAGAGTCCGAAAGGCTTCGGGCTCATGCAGCGGCAGCGCCGCTTCGAGGCCTATCAGGATCTCTCGACGCGCTACGGCGCGCATCCGAGTGCGTGGATCGAGCCGATCGGCGCATGGGGTCCGGGACGCGTCGAGCTCGTGCAGATTCCGGCGCCGGACGAGACGAACGACAACATCGTCGCCTACTGGATCTCCGACACCGCGCCCACGCCGAAGCAGCCGATCGACGTGCACTACCGCGTGCACTGGCAGAAGGACGACGAGACGCACGCGGCGAGCGCGTGGGTCACGGCGACGCTGCGCGGCAAGGGCTACAGCCCGAAGCCCGATTCGAGCCTCGGCTTCGCGATCGACTTCGAAGGCCCGATGCTCGAGGCGCTGCCCGCGAACGCGCCGCTGGATGTCGACGTTTCGGCCGATGCGAACGGCACGATCGTCGGCAAATCCGTGCGCCGGAATCCCGATACGGGCGGCGCGCGCGTCGAGCTCCGCTTCAAGCGGAACGACGACACCAAGCCGACCGAGCTGCGGGCCGCGCTGCGCAGCGGCACGACGGGGTCGGAGACATGGAGCTACGCGTTCCCGCCCGGCTGAATCGCGACGCCGCGCCGGCGGCCGTCTGCGACGCTTACCTGCGTGCGCTCGCGGTCGCGGGCGACGAGCGCGACGCGATCGTGCGCGCGTGCGCGGGCGGCGCCGCCGATGTCGACGGCGCGATGCGCTGCGTGCACGGCGCGCTCGCGGGCGGCGCGGTCGATGCCGACAATCCCGCGCTCGCGTCGGTACGCGCGCGGCTCGCGCAGGGCGGCGTCGAGAATCGCGCGCAGACGCTGGTCGAGGACGATCCGCGCCGCGGCCTGCGCCTGATCTCGGCGCCGCCGATCCAGCGCGCGTCGATGGCGCCGGAGCCGTGGCGGCTCGGCGCGATGTTTCCGTTCCTGCGGCGCCGGCGCCAGCGGACGCTCGGGCCCGCCGACGACCGGTCCGCGCCGGAGCGCCGGCGCTGGCAGCGTGCGGCGACGATCCGTCGCGTGGTGCTGTTCGCGCTGATCGTGGCGCAGACGATCTACGCGACCGATTTCATGACGGCCGTGCTGCCCTATCACGGACGCCAGCCGCTCGAAGTCGGCATCCTCGCGCTGTTCGCGATCCTGTTCCTGTGGGTTTCGGCCGGATTCTGGACCGCGATGGCCGGTTTCTTCGTGCAGTTCCACGGCAGCGATCGTTACTCGATCTCGGCCCGCGGCGCGCTCGGCACGCCGATTCGCAGCAAGAACGGCGCGCCCGCATCGCGCACCGCGATCGTGATGCCGATCTGCAACGAGAACGTCGCGCGCGTGTTCGCGGGCCTGCGCGCGACGTACGATTCGGTCGTGCGCACGGGCGAGCTCGACCACTTCGATTTCTTCGTGCTGAGCGATTCGAACGAGCCTGATCTCCAGATCGCCGAGCGCGAGGCCTGGCTCGACCTGTGCCGGCGCGCGCACGGCTTCGGGCGCATCTTCTACCGGCGCCGCCATCATCGCATCAA
>CALFNI010000492.1 GCA_937902695.1 uncultured Rhodanobacteraceae bacterium | reverse complement strand
GCCAATGGAAGCGCGAAAGAGGCACGTGCTGGCCGCCAGCGTCGAGAGGAACACCCACTTCGCCCACATCTGCTGAAGTACCGCGTCGCTCAATGCAGCATCGAAGCCCGCCCCCTGCAGCGTGGCATCGATGGCGCGGGCGCGCTCCGGCGAACCGCCGGCGAGCTCGCCGAACGTGATCGAATGCAGGTCGTTCAGATGCACGATTTCGCGCGCGGGATTCAGCGTCGCGGCGATCACGCACTGGCCGCCCAGCACGCGCGCGGCGCCGAATTGCTCCGTCAGCGTATCGATGTGCGCCATGCCGTTCAAAAGCGGCAGGATCGCCGTATCGGGTCCGACGAACGGCGCGAATGCCTTCACCGCGTCGTCGAGGCTGTACGCCTTGCAGCTCAGCACGATGAGATCGAACGGCTTCGCGGCGTCGCTTGCCAGAATGGTCTTCGCATCGCGCAGCGTGAGATCGCCGCGCGGACTGCGGATCACGAGACCCGTGCGCTTCAGTTCCTCCGCCCGCTGCGCGCGGACCAGAAACGTCACGTCGCGCCCCGCCGCGGCGAGACGTCCGCCGAAATAACCGCCCGTCGCACCTGCACCCACAACCAGAATTCGCATCATCTCTCCTTGAGATCAATCGTGTGGCGCCTGCGCGCCAATCCGTCTGTCCGACCGTGCATACGGAAAATACAGCAAAGTGTCGCCGGACGCAGGGACGCGCCGCGTATCCCATCCGCCGCCCAGCGAGCGATACAGCGCGACCGCGGCAAGCGCATGTTCGCGTTTCGCCTGGTTCAGCGATTCCGAATCCCGCAGATACGCTTCCTGCGCGGCAAGCACGTCGAGAAAGCTCGACGCGCCGCCCTTGTACAGCTCGCTCGAAAGACGCAGCGCCTGGCTGGACGCATCGAGCGCGCCGGAGAGCCGCTGAGCCTGCTCCGACGTGCTGACGAGATCGCTGCGCGTGTCCTCGATTTCCTTCAGCGCTTCGAGCATCGTCTGACGCAGGCCGAGTTGCGATTCGCGCATGCGGCTCTCGCTTTCGTCGATACCCGCATCGATGCGGCCGGCGTTGAAAATCGGACTCGTCGCGCTCAGGGCCGCGCTGAACAGGTTGTCGGTGAGCGTCGGCAACCCGAGATACGACGCGGCGAGCAGGCCGTCCGACAGCGTCAGCCTGAACTGCGGATAACGCTGCGCCTTCGATACGCCGACTTCCGCCGCGCGCTGCTCGACGCCCGCATACGCGGTGCGCACGTCCGGGCGACGCAGCAGCGCCTCCGAAGGCAGCGTCTGCGGCACGCTCTGCGACGGCACGGGAATCGCCTGCGCGTTCGCGAGCAGCAGTCCGTCGACGCTTTCCGGCGTGCGGCCCGAATACACCGCGATCAGGCTGAGCTGATGCTGGATCGTCGACTGCACGCGCGGAATCTGCGCCTGAAGATCGGACAGCTGGTTCTGCGCACGCGCGACGTCGAGCTGCGTCGACAGTCCGTAGTGCAGGCGCTCCTGCGTCAGACGCAACGCGCGGCTGCGGATCTGCTCGTTATCCTTGACGATCTGCATCTGCGACTGCGCCCAGCGCAGGTCGATGTACGCAGCCGCCGTATTCGCGGCGAGCGCGAGACGCACGGCGTTCAGCGCTTCCTTGCGGCCCGACACCTGCGCCTGCGCCGCGAGCAGCGCGAGATGCTCGCCGCCGAACACATCGGGCGCCCAGCTCGCGGCGAGACCGACGCCCGCCTGGCGCACATAGCCGAGCGGCGGCGGCGTGTTCTGGCGCGTATCGGCGGCCCGTGCGACGGCGTCGAGTTCGGGCAGCAGATCGGCGTGACGTTGCGTCGCGATCGACTGCGCCTGTTTGACCCGTTCCGCGGCGGCCTGCACGTCGAGATTACCTTCCAGCACCGATGTCACCAGCTCATGCATGACGGGGTCGCCGAAGTCGTTCCACCACGCGTCGGCGTTGACGGACGCCTGCGGCGCGTCGACGCTCCACGCGTCGGGCGCGACGGTCTGCACGGTCTTCGGCAGATCGGCGTGGGTTTCCGGCTGCACGGCGCAGGCGGCGAGGCTCAGCACGGCGATGCCCGCCAGAGCGTTAGTCATGATCGATTTCATGTCGGGTACCTTAGTGAGCGTCGGGAGGCGGTGCGGTGTTGCCGAACGGGCGCGAGAACAGCACGCTGGCGAGTCCCACCACGAAGCACAGCGCCAGCGCAAAGAACGTATCGGAGAAAGTGAGCACGAGCGCCTCGCGCATCAGCAACCCGTGCAGGACGTCGAGACCGGCCGTCGTCGCGTTGAGCGCGTCGCCGCCCACCGCGGCCAGATGCGCGGCCTGCTGCTGGATGACCGCTTCGATCACCGGACGGCCGGCCGTCACGTGTTCGTCGAGACGCTCGTAATGCAGGTTCAAACGGTCGTTGAGCATCGTGCTGGCAACGGCAATGCCAATCGCACCGCCGAGGTTGCGCATCAGATTGAAGAGCCCGCTGGCGGATTTGAGCCGCGACGGCGGCAGCGAACCGAGCGCCATCGTGACGATCGGCGGAATGCAGAACTGCTGGCCGATGCCGCGCAGCGCCTGCGGAACCAGCAGTTCCTGCCAG
>CALFNI010000491.1 GCA_937902695.1 uncultured Rhodanobacteraceae bacterium | reverse complement strand
CCGTACTGAGCCAGGTTGGTCCTGATGTCGATCAGCCGACACTCGTTCTTACTTGTAACTTAGGAGTCGAAGAATGCAGTTCCGTAAACTGATCGTGCTCGTTTCGATGGGGCTTGTCGGCCTTGGTTCGGCCAAGGCCGCTACGTTATTCATGCCCGGCAACTCAGGCATCGCGGATCACAACAACGAAGCCACTTTGATGGGCGGCAAGAACGTATGTATTCCGGATGTTCCTACTGGCCGAATGATTGCGGGTGCGGATCCTGCGGCCTACTGGAATTGTCTCATGTCATTTCCCATCAACCTGCCTGTCGGGACAACCATTGACGGAGTCGAAATCGCTTACCGCAGCGATGCTGGCAGTCCGGCGGCCCGCTCTATCGTTGCCTACCTCGGCAGCAATCGGATGAAGCCGTACATGGGGCCGCTCGCGCTGGGTGGTACGTCTGACGTGAGTGTGCCGACCCACCAGCCGCTCTACAAGAACATGGGGCCGCTGAGCGTGCCCGTTCTGAGTGGAGATATTTTCTGGGTGCAGGTAATCACGCAAAATGTCACTGAAGTCGACTATGTCTCGGTGACCTACCACTAACGCGCCGATTGCGTGGCGGCTCATCGAGCCGCCACGTTCGCGGCCGCTCTCGAGCGCCACGCCGCGAGCGCGAGCACCAGCGCGATCACGGCCGCAAACACGATCGGCGCCGTGAAGAAATAGACGAGGCAGACGACGAGCTGCGCGACCTGCATCACGCAGAACACGAAGCCGAGCGCGCCGAGCGCGCCGATCGCGGCCGGATCGCGCTTCGCAAGCGAGCCGAGATGCCATGCGAGAAACGCCGCGAATAGCATGTAGATGCTGCAGCTGAGCCCGAACCCGTTGTAGAAGCCGCCATACGAGAACGTGCCGCCGTGCAGCGCGAAGTGCGTGTTGAACATCGCATCGCGCACGGCGATGCCCTCTGGCGTCGGCGGGACGAAACGCAGGAAGCCGACGGTGTGCGCGGTGGCCAGGAGAACGTATAGGACGGCGGCCATGCGGTAGAGCAGCGACGGTTTCATGGGTCGTCCTGTCAGTTGGAGTTCGGCAGCGCGAACGCGAGCACGTAGTCGCCGCGCGTCGTATCGAGTTTCGCATGGCCGCCGGCCGCGACGACGACGAACTGGCGTCCACCGGCTTCGTAGCTCATCGGCGTCGCCTGCGCGCCGGCGGGAAGGCGCATTTCCCAGCGCTTTTCGCCGGTCGCGGTGTCGAACGCGCGAAGGTAGTTGTCGGTCGTCGCGCCGACGAAGACGAGGCCACCGGCGGTCGTCAGCGGGCCGCCCATGTTCGGCGCGCCTTCGAGCGACCAGAACGGCCACGGCGCCTTGTCGCGCGAGGTGCCGAGCGGCTTGTCCCAGGCGATCTTGCCGGCCGCGAGATCGAGCGCGACGAGCTTGGCCCAGGGCGGCGCCGTGCACGGTGCGCCGAGCGGCGAGTCGAGCAGCTTGCGGCGCATCGCGTACGGCGTGCCGGCCTGGCGCGCGAACTCCCAGCCTTTGTAGAGACCCGAGTCGTACTGCTCGCCGAGCTTCGCGCGCGGAATCAGCGCGACGACCATCGGCAGGTCCATCACGTTCGCGATCAGCAGGTGCCGTTCCGGATCCCACGCGCCGCCGCCCCAGTTCGAGCCGCCGGCATAGCCCGGCCGTTCGATCGAGCCTTCGAGGCTCGGCGGCGTGAAGATGCCTTCGCTTTTCAGCGTTGCGATCTTCTCGCGGCACGCGTCGCGATCGTAAAACGTGAGGCCCCACGCGTCGTCGGGCCTGACGGGCGCGTGCGGCACGAGCGGCGGCAGCGACGAGAACGGTTGCGTAGGCGACGGCGTCTCGCCGGCGACGCCATCCTGCGGCACGGCGCGCTCCTCGATCGGGAACACCGGCGCACCGGTTTCCCGATCGAACACGAACACCTGCCCTGTCTTCGTAAGCTGCACGACCGCGGCGATCTTCGCGCCGTCGCGATCAAGATCGACGAGCATCGGCTGCGAGGCCGTGTCGTAATCCCAGAGATCGTGATGGACGAGCTGCTTCGCCCAGACGAGCTCGCCGGTCGCGACGCGGAGCGCGACGAGCGAATCGGCCCAGCGATCGTCGCCGGGACGCTCGCCGCCGAAGAAGTCGGGGCTCGCCGAGCCCGTCGGAATGAAGACGAATCCGCGCGAAGCATCGACGGCGAACGGAGCCCACGCATTCGCAGCGCCCGTCCAGTGCGCCTGCTGGCCCTCGATGTCGCCGAAATCAGGATTCGCGGCGTCGGCCGGAATCTTCGCCGTGCGCGGGATCGGATCCCAGTGCCAGAGCTCGCGACCCGATTTCACGTCGAAAGCGCGGACGACGCCGATCTCGATGTCGGCGCCGCGATTGTCGCCGATCGACGAACCGATGACGGCGACATCGCCCGCGATCGCCGGCGGCGACGTCACCTGGTAGTTGCCGAGCTGGCGCTCGACGAGCCGCACGCCTTTCGAGAGCGCGACCTCGCCGTTCGTGCCGAAATCGGCGCAGCGCTTGCCGGTCCTGGCGTCGATCGCGAACAGGCGCGCGT
Source organism: uncultured Rhodanobacteraceae bacterium (assembly GCA_937902695.1). Lineage (GTDB taxonomy): Bacteria > Pseudomonadota > Gammaproteobacteria > Xanthomonadales > Rhodanobacteraceae > Dokdonella_A. The sequence goes on along the minus strand of CALFNI010000491.1, from coordinate 2,599 downwards.
CGATCGTCGCGAAGATGATGCGGCGCGAGCACACGCCGTCGGCCGCCGGGTCCGCATCGCGCCAGTAGCTGACGCCGCGCGATGCCATTTCGGAATAGTCGCGCGACCTGTCGATCCCGGCGTCGAAGCGCCAGCGCTCGGTGCCGAGCGCGGGATCGAGCGCGAACACCTTGCCGGTCGCGGTCGGGATGTAGAGCGTGCCGTCGACGAAGAGCGGCGTCGCCTCGAACGTCAGCGCATCGTGCGCGCGCCCGAAGCCGTCGCCCAGCTCACCGGTGCGGAACGTCCACGCGAGCGCGAGGCGATCGACGTTCGCCGGCGTGATCCCGGCGAGCGGTGCATAGCGCCGGCCGTTGCCGTCGCCGCCGTAGGCGTTCCATTCGAACGGCGCGGCGCGCGCCGATGCGGCTGCGAGCAGCAGTGCGAACAGGCAGATCGTGATGTGCATTCCGCGTCCTCCTGGCTTGTGCCGATTGGAGCGGGACGGCGCGCGCCCGACAAGCGCCATGTGACGACACGGACCCGCGCCGGGACGGGCGGGACCAAAGCGAGCGCCCGCCGAAGGCGCCCTCGCAGACATGCCTTGGGGGATGCGACGGCCCGTGCGAATCGTGGCAAGACGATCGTTCGGCGGGCGCTCGATCATGAATACGGGATTCGGCGTGCTTTCCCGCCACGGCAGCGCAGCCCGTTGGCAGACCGATCGCACACGCGCGTCCGAAATTGCCTACAGCGCGCGACAGCGATCCGCCGACGACGCGCGCGGCTTCCGATGGAACGATACGCACCAAGGCGATCGGCCTTGCGGAGCGCGAAGACGTCGGGACGTCGAAGCCTTCGGCCGATACGCCAGTCCGTCGTACTGGAGAAGGACCATGTTGGCGAAGAATGCGGCGAAAGACGTGATGGCGGCGGTGGCGGTGATGGAACACGCGCGCAACGCCTGTGCAAATCTGAGCCCGATGGGCTTGCCGATGAGCCGGGCGCAGATCGAGCATCGCGCGCGCGTGATCGCGGCGGTGATCAATGCATCGCGCAAGCTCCAGCAGCTGCGCGATCGCGCGGTATCGCTCGAAGACGCGCTCGCGCGCTTCAAGGCGCGCAAGGCGGAGCTCGCGGCGTGAGCGCGCAGACGATGAACGCACGCGAACCCAAGGGCATGTCCGGCTGGCAGGCGCTTGCCGCGATCGTGGTGTCCGTGGCTATGATGGCCGTTCTGCTCTTCCTCACGCCCCCTTAGGGGGCTGGCAACGGATCAGACGAGGGCGGGGGGAACGTCCACGGCGTCTCGCGCGCAGGGTACTCTTGGTACAGCACTCTGCCGCGGGCGCCGAGGGCGTTTTTTATCGCCTCGCGCGCGGTCGCGCTCGTTTCGGGTGTCGATGCGCGCCCGCGATCGCGATGTCCCACTCGGCGGCGCAGCACGGAAAACCGCGCGGACCGCGCGGTTTTCGCATTTCACGGTTCGATCGATTGCCTGAGCGCCGCTCAGGCAGCCTTGCCGTTCTTGCGCGCCTTGAAGCGCGCGACCGCATCTTCGAGGGCGATGGCGCGATTGCGCAGCAGCTGCAGCTTGGTGCGCGCGCGGATGACGCTGTCGACGATCTGCGCCCGCTGCTGGAGCTCGGCCATCGTCATCGGCGTGCCGAGCGGATTCAACTGATCGCAGACGCTGCGCGCATGCTTCAGGAGGTTCACCGCAGCGGCGGCGTCGAGGGTGGCGGTGCGCATCTTCATCGTCGAATCTCCCTATCCGATTATACGGGCCCTGCCTGACTCGCTCCTGCGAACCGGCCCGGCGTGCGAACGGCTTGCCGCCGCAGCACGGGAGGAGTTTCGCAGGCGCGGGCGAACGACGCATCCGGAACAACCCTCAGGACGCTGTAGGAAAACGGCGCCACGCCCGGCTATCGATTCACGTGCCGTACCGCCGCCGCATCGTTCCATCCCTCTCCGAGCGGAGGCGTCGGCCGCTCAGCCTGCGCGTCGCGGCAGTGCCGCTTGCGTCGGGCGCGAGGCGCGCGGCATGCTATGGCGTCAGGGCGTTGCGGGGCCGGGCCGCATCGACCCGACACGACTCGGCCCCATCCACGGATCCTCCTCGCGCAGCGCATGATCGAGTTCGGACACAGCACCCACGTCGGCCTGCGCCGCGAACATAACGAGGACACCTACTACGCCGATGCGAACCTCGGCCTGTGGCTCGTGGCCGACGGCATGGGCGGGCACGAGCACGGCGAGGTCGCGAGCGCGCTCGCGCGCGACACGCTCGTGCGCGAGGTCGGCAAGGGCATGGCGCTGATGCCCGCGATCCAGCTCGCCGACGAAGAGATAATCCGCCATTCGACGAAGCGCTCCGAGGCGCTGCCGATGGGCACGACGATCGCGGCGTTGCGCATCACCGGCGAGCGCGATTTCGAGGTCGCCTGGGTCGGCGACAGCCGCGTATACCTCTGGAACAATGGATTGAAGCAGCTCTCGCAGGATCATTCCTACGTGCAGGAGCTGATCGACCAGGGCGCGATCACCAGCGAGCAGGCGCGCAGCCACCCGCACCGCAACGTCGTCACGCAGGCGCTCGGCGTCACCGATCCGCAGT
>CALFNI010000490.1 GCA_937902695.1 uncultured Rhodanobacteraceae bacterium | reverse complement strand
GATCAGGCCCATGACCCATGCTCCTCGATGCAAGCGCTCCGGCGCGCGAAATCTAGATCGCTTTCGCGGGGAGCGCAAGGCGAACGCGGACAAAAAAGTGCTCGGAAGCTGGGTCCGCCCTTCGGCGCATAAACAAAGGACGATTTGTTCGTTCGCGCCGGGCGCAAGGCCCGGCACCATGCAGGTCGCCAGCGCGCGGCGCCCTGCCGAGGCCGGATTCGGCATCCGTGTTTGGGATCTGCGGGTGACTTCTCGACCGCGTTATCCATGAACTTCCAGCAATTGCGCACGGTGCGCGAAGCGATCCGGCGCGGTTTCAAACCTGACCGAGGTCGCCAGGGAACTGCACACTTCGCAGCCGGGCGTGAGCCGGCAGATCCGCGAGCTCGAGGAGGAACTCGGCGTCGATCTGTTCGTGCGCGTCGGCAAGCGCCTGATCGGGCTGACCGAGGTCGGCGCCGTCGTCGCGCCGATGGCCGAGCAGGTGCTCAACGACGCTGACAACATGCGCCGTGCCGGCGCCGACTATGCGCAGCGCTCGAGCGGCCGCCTGTCGATCGCTGCGACCCATTCGCAGGCACGCTACGTGCTGCCCGATGCGGTGCGCGACTCCCGCACGACGGTCTGGACGCGGTTCGCGCCGAGTGTCGCCGCCGCCTCCTCGAGCTCGAGATGGATGTCCTCGAGCACCGGCTGCACCGTGCGCACGACGAACGGCAGGCCGATGAAGGTCAGCGCGACGAAGACGCCGAGCGGCGTATACGAGACTTCGATGCCGTCGCGTGCGAGCCATTGCCCGATCCAGCCGTTGCCGGCGTAGAGCGCGGTCAGCGCGATCCCGGCCACTGCAGTCGGCAGCGCGAACGGCAGATCGACGAGCACGTCGACGAAGCGCTTGCCGGCGAATTCGTAGCGCACCAGCACCCAGGCCACGACGAGGCCGAAGCCGGCGTTGACGAGCGCCGCCGCGAACGAGGCGCCGAACGTGAGCCGGTACGACGCGACGACGCGCGGCGATGTCACCGCGCTCCAGAACGCCGGCCAGCTCATCGTGAACGTTTTCAGGAACGCTGCCCACAGCGGGATCAGCACGATGAAACCGAGGTAGAGCAACGTGAAGCCGAGCGCGAGGTCGAAGCCCGGCAGCACGCTGTGGCGTTGCAGCCGCGTGCGCGAGAACGGGCCGGCCCGGGAAATCATCGGGGCGCGACCGCCAGTTGGCCGCGTAGATCTGGTCGAACACGCCGCCGTCGGCGAAGTGCGTCTTCTGCGCCTGCGTCCAGCCGCCGAACAGCGCGTCGATCGTGAAGAGATCGATCTTCGGGAATTGCTGCTGGTACTTCGCGGCGACCTTCGGGTCGGCCGGCCGGCAGAAGTTGCGCGCCGCGATAAGGTGTACGGCGAACTGCGGTGCGGCAAACGCTGTTGCCAGTCGGCGGGCAGCAGCTTCGCGCGCGCTTCCGGTCAGGTCGCTTCGTCCGGCCCGCTCATCAACCAACAAGCGCTGAGTCATCAAGCGATGACGATGCCGCTCGGCGCGAATTCTCCGCTCGGCACCGCGCCGACGCTCGTCGGGCAAGTCCACACCGAGCCGCTCAAGATGCCGCCGCCTCTATCGGACAATCAGGTCGCCTATACGGACGGCTCGCCTGAGACCGTCGACCAGTATTCGCGGGTCGTGGCGGCATTCCTGATGTGTGCGGCCGAGCCGATCCACGATCAGCGCAAGCGCATGGGCTTCGTGGTTTTCATTTTCCTGCTGGTCTT
>CALFNI010000489.1 GCA_937902695.1 uncultured Rhodanobacteraceae bacterium | reverse complement strand
CGCGCCTTGCGAGCGCGACCGACCAATCAACCTTCATCGAGTCGCTCGGCTTCCTTGGCGGATTCCTCAACCTTTCGGGCTTTGCCGAGCGCTCGTTCTTCGGCAACCAGAGCGCGCTCGGCCGCGCGGTCGTCTATCGGCGGACCGGCCGGCTCGATTCGCTGTTCTCGACGCCGCTCTATGTCGGCGCGAGCCTCGAAGGCGGCGGCACCTGGCGCGACAAGCGCGATGTCAGGCTCGACTCGCTGCTCTACGCCGGCAGCATCTTCGCGGGATTGAAGACGCCGCTCGGTCCGGTCTTCCTCGGCTACGGCTATGCCGAAGGCGGGCACGATGCCGTCTATCTCACGTTCGGATCGCTGCTGCGCAACGAGCCCTGAGAGCGCGAGTCCATACGTCGCCTGGGCGAGCGGTTCGGCATCGCATCCGGCGAAATCGACTGACAGCCAGACGTGCGGCTCCTTGATTGCGGAACGGATCTCGCGTCGGATCGCATCGGGTGCGCCGATGTCGCGTCGCCACCGTAGAACTACGGATTCCGGCCGCGTAAGTCTTCGCTACCCATCCAGCCCATTTAGGTATGAACTGGCGCCGCATGCGGCGGCTGGCCGGCAGGCGCGCGAGCAGGCCTTCCCCAGCTGCCGGCAGGAGCGTCCGATGAAAACGTTGCGAACAATACTCGTCGTGATGGGCCTCGCGCTTGCGATCGCCGGATGCGCGAGCGTCAGCGTCACGAACCAGTGGCACGATCCGGCGTACAGAGGTCCGCCCGCGACCAACTTCGTCGTGGTCGGCATCGCGCGCAACGAGACGACGCGACGCGTGTTCGAAGACACGTTCGTCGCGCAGCTTCGTGCCGCCGGCGTGCAGGCGCAGCCTGCCTACACGCAGATCGAGGCCGGCGAGAACGGCAAGGTCAAGCTGACCGATCTCGTCCGCGCGAGCGGCGCGGACGCGGTGCTGACGACGCGCGTGCAGCGCGTGCAGCAGAAGCTCAACGTCAGCCCCGGCTATGCCTATGGCGGCTACGGCGGGTTCTATGGCTGGTACGGCGGCGCCTGGGCCTCGGCACCGATCGTGTCGCAATACGAAGTCGTGACGCTCGAGACCGACGTCTGGGAACCGAAGAGCGGCACGCTCATCTGGGCCGCGACGACCGAGCGCGTCGCCTCGCCCGATATTCCCACCGTGACGACGCAACTCGCGCAGGCGTTGATCCCGCGCATGAGGGCCGATCACATCCTGCGCTGAGTCTTCCGGGCGGCGTCGCCGCCGAACGATCCGATGGAGTTTCCGATGAACGCTTCGATCCGCATGGTTACGCTTTCGTTGTCGTCGCTCGCGCTCGCTGCAAGCGCATGGGCGCAGTATCCGCCCGCCTATCCGTCGAAGGGCCAGTCGCAGCAGCAGCAGGCCACCGATTCGACGGCCTGCCGCGGGTGGGCGCAGCAGACGACCGGCATCGATCCCGCGGTCGCCTCGCAGCCGGCGCCGCAGCAGACCGGTCCCGCGGTCGGCGGCGGCCAGCGCGCGCGCGGCGCCGTGCGCGGCGCGGCGGCCGGCGCGGTCGTCGGCGAAGTCGCGAACGGCGATTCGGGCCAGGGCGCGAAGGTCGGTGCGACGGCCGGCGTCGTCGCCGGCGGCGCGCGCGCGCGCCAGCAAAAGCGCGCTGCGAACGAGAGTGCGAAGGGCGCGCAACAGCAGTCGATGGCGACGTTCAACAGCGCGTGGTCGACGTGCATGAAGGGCAAGGGTTACACGGTCGGCTGAACAGATACTGTTGATTCTAGAGGAGTCCCTCGATCGGGAGCACGCGCGTGAAACCGGCCTTGAAACGCCGCCATGCGCTCGTCAGTGGCGCGTCATCGTAGAGCACGGTGCCGCCGTTCTCGCGCGTTTCCCAGTAGACGGCGCTCGTGCTGCCGGATCTGAGCTTGACCTGATACGTGACCGACGGCGCCGTCGCAAGTTCGAACGTCCGCGGTTGGCGGCGAGCCGATTCGCTTCCACCAGGAGCGGCGCGTCAGGCATTGGCGCGAGCGACGTGCTTGCCTGGCGGACGTACTCAGGTCGCAGATCCGATCGTGTACATGCTGCCAGCGCAAGCGCGGCGACGAGGACGTGCGCGGCGGCGATTCTCGCGATCATGTCCGCCGTGCTGTCTGCGCGAGACTTTTCACACACGTGAATCCGGCACGGAAAATCATCGCGATGATCGTGCTCTGACCGTCCTGCGCAAAGCCAGGCATAGATTCGAGGCCATCAATCGCGGATTGAGGCGAGCACGGGCGTGAATCGACCCGTGCCTGCTATTTTTTCAGCTCGTCGTCCTGGTGCCAGCTGTCGTCCGGATCGAACATCTTCATCGCCGCGGCCGCGGTGGCGGTATTCGCGCCGAGGTCCTTCTCGAACACGATGCCGTCGTGGCTGACCATGAAGCTCATGACGCCGGTCTCGCCGTAGCGCACCGGCCAGGCGATCGCCGCGAAGCCGCTGCGCATGCGTCCGCCGACGATGTAGTTGTAGGCGCCGCCCGGCGCCGACGGCCCCTGCGTGGTGAGAATGCGATAGTGATAGCCGTGATAGCCGGCGCCGTTGCCCTTCGGCGCCGCGCCATCGACGAACCGCGGTCCAAGCGGGCTTTGCCCGTCGCCTTCCTTCGCCTCCCAATAGAGCCCGTCCTGCGTGCCCGGCGTGCTGACGAACTTCTGCGCGTATTCGTGGATGTCGTCGCCGTTGCGATCGGCCTCGGCGTACTCGCGCTCGGCGTCGTAAAACGCCAGCACCGCCTGCTGCGCTTCGAGCTCGTTGTTGCCGATGTTCCGCGTTCGCATCTCCGCGCGGGCGCCCTTCAGGTCGAACATCCACCCGCCGGCGCCCTTGACGATCGGCATCGGCAACGTCCATCCGGTCTTGCCGACTTCGAGGTGCTGCGTCGTGTCGTCGCCGACGAGCTTGTGGCTCTCCTTGTACGAATCGAGGAACGCGTCGACGTCCTCGCGATCGATGTCTTCGGTCGGAATGAATGTCTTCCAGTCGGCGCCGAGCACTTTCGAAAGCGCGGCCTGATCGTCCTTCTGCACCGCGTCGACGAGCGCCGTTGCGGCGGCGTCGGCGTTCGGATAGGTGGCCGGCGCGGCCGGGGTGACGGCGGAATACGCGAGGCCCGCGCAAGCGGCCAGCGTCCCGAGGCGACGTCGAATCAGATTCGATTTCATGGT
>CALFNI010000488.1 GCA_937902695.1 uncultured Rhodanobacteraceae bacterium | reverse complement strand
GGGTGACTTCCATCCGGGCGACGTCAGGCGATGCGGCGGGCGCGGAGGCGAAGAGAAGAACCGGGACTACGGCGAATGTCCACTTGCATCGTTTCATCGAGCGTGCTCCCTCCGGGGAGTCGTGGGTGAAAGTGTGCGGAGAGGACAGAATCCGTCTGTGGAACTATATATAACTCAGTCGCGCGGCTTAGGCCAGAAGGCGGATTACGCAGGTTTTCGCGGCGGTTCGGGCACGCGGCGCTCAACGTCTTCGATCAACGAAGACGCTGCGAAAACAACGGGATGGGAGACGAAGCGAGCGCTCTCGTGAGCATTTCCCCTCTCCCGCTTGCGCGAGGGGCAGGGTGAGGGCAGGCGGGTCGGACGCTACGCCTTCGCGCTTTTGTCGAAACGGCGAACCAGGATGGCCCTCACCCCAACCCTCTCCCGCGACGCGGTAGAGGGACAGACGGGCGGGAGATCGGGACGAGAACCACCCGTCAGCGCGCGAGCGAGGCGTTGTCGATCACGAACCGGTACTTCACGTCGCTCCGCTGCATGCGGTCGTAGGCCTCGTCGATCTTCTGGATCGGGATCATCTCGATCTCCGACACGATGCCGCGCTCGGCGCAGAAATCGAGCATCTCCTGCGTCTCGGCGAGGCCGCCGATCAGCGAGCCGGCGATCGCGCGGCGCTTGAAGATCAGCGCGCCGACATTCGGGCTCGGATGCGCGTGCTCCGGCACGCCGACGAGGCAGAGCGTGCCGTCGCGCGCGAGCAGCGTCGTGAATGCATCGAGATCGTGGCTCGCGGCGACCGTGTCGAGGATGAAATCGAAGCTGTTGGCGTGCTTCTTCATTTCGCCGGCGTTCTTCGAGACGACGACTTCGTCCGCGCCGAGATCGAGCGCGTCCTTGCGCTTGCCTTCCGACGTCGTGAACGCGACGGTGTGCGCGCCCATCGCGTGCGCGAGCTTGATGCCCATGTGCCCGAGCCCGCCGATGCCGACGATGCCGACCTTCCTGCCCGGCCCGGTGTTCCAGTGCCGGAGCGGCGAATATGTCGTGATGCCGGCGCAGAGCAGCGGCGCGACGGCGGCAAGCTGCGATTCCGGATGACGGATGCGCAGCACGAACTTCTCGTCGACGACGATGCGCTGCGAGTAGCCGCCGAGCGTGTGGCCGGGCGGATCGGCGATGCGGCTGTTGTACGTCGCGACGAACCCGTTCTCGCAATACTGCTCGAGATTCGCCGCGCATGCGTCGCAATGCTGGCAGCTGTTGACGAGGCAGCCGACGCCGACCGTATCGCCGGCCTTGAAGCTCTTCACGTCGCCGCCGACCGCCGTGACCCTGCCGACGATCTCGTGTCCGGGCACGCACGGATAGAGCGTGCCGGCCCATTCCGACCGCACGGTGTGCAGATCCGAGTGGCAGACGCCGCAATAGGCGATCTCGATCTGCACGTCGCGCGCGCCGGGCTCGCGCCGCTCGATGTCGATCGGCTCGAGCGGCTTGTCGGCGACGTGTGCGCCATAGGCTTTGATGATGTTCATATTCTGGATGTCCTGGCGGGAGGCGTCGTGGCCGGTGCTGCCGACGCCCGGGGTTTCAAGATCGGTGCTCGAAGGAACATCGCAAGCAGGTTCAGCCGTGGATATGCGCCTCGTGGACTAGACTGGGCGCCGCAACCGGGGATGTCGGGATGCGCAACATCGACTTCAGCTCGTGGCAGACGCTCCTTATCTCGCTGTTCGGCCTCGCGCTCGTGACGCTCGTCGGCGTCGGCCTGCGCCTGGTCGCGATGCAGACGATCCAGCAGCGCCGCGAGCGCGAGAACCGGCAGATCAACGAGCGGTTGCGCACGCTGATCGCGGCGTACAAGACGCTCGGCGGTTCGTTCACCGGCAATCTCGCCGTCGATCCGACGCACCTGAGCGATATCCGGCGGCGCGGCGACACCGCCGGATCGTCGGCGGGTTCGGCGGCTGACCTCGCGCCGGCTGTCGACTCTCCGATGCCCGAGTCGGGCAGCGATCGCGGACGCCGCGTTCGCGATGCGGTCGAAGCGGCGCTGTCCGACATCATCCTGCTCGGCACCGAAGAGCAGGTGCGCCTCGCCGCAAACGCCGCCGCCGAGCTCGCTGCCGGACGGCACGTGCACACGCACGATCTCGTCGTCTCGCTCCGCGATTTCATCCGCGGCGTGCTCGACCTCGATGCGGTGCCGGCCAGCGTCGCCATTCCGAGGCAGGGACCGGCAAGGCCGTCCGCCACGGGCGGCAAAGGCGGCGGCGGTCGCGACGAGGCGCGCCAGGGCGGCGGGGGACGCGGCGGCGCGGGCGGTGCGGGCCTCGGCGCCGGACTCGGGCTCGGTGTCGGCGGCGGGATCGCGCTCGACGACGACCACGCGCACCACGAGTAGGCGAAACCGTCTCGAAAGTTGGCGCCCGTACGCTCCGGGAGCCCATTCCGGCGCTTGCACCAAGCGTTACACCTATGCCGAAAGTTGGGCTCGCGCCGCGCCAGGCTGTAGAGTAGGCTTGGCTCTAGTATGTTATAGCGTCTCAATTTACGGCCGTTCTGGCCGTTCGCGGGGCAGTCCCGCGCTCGCTGCCGACGCGGAATCCCCTATGAAGAAAACGCTGCTCGCGCTCACCGTTTCGCTCGCGCTCGCCGCACCGGCCATGGCGGCGCAGAGCGCGCCGGACCCATCGCTCAAGGCGCTCGACGCGCGCATTCGCGCGCTCGAAGACGAAGCACGGACGCTTCGCGAGCAGGCGGCGCAGGCGCTGGCGGAGGCGGGCGCTGCGCGCGCGGAGCTCGACAGGATGAAAGCTGACCAGGCCGCGCAGGCCGTCGCCGCACCGACGGCGCCGTCGACTGAACGCGCGGTCGCTGCGGTCAGCGCGCCGGCGGAATCGTCGTCGTCGGCGGGCGGCGCGAACGGCAACGCGTTCAACCCGGCGATCGCGGTGATCCTCAACGGCCAGTACGCGCATCACTCGCAGGATCCCGATCGCTACGTGCGCGCCGGCTTCCCGGTGCTGCCCGATGCGGGCCCGGGTCCACAAGGCCTGTCGCTCGGCGAGAGCGAGATCTCGTTCGCCGCGAACATCGACGACAAGTTCTACGGCCAGTTCACCGTTTCGTATCACGACGACAGCGGCCACGTCGGCACCGACATCGAAGTGGCATACATCGCCACGCTGACGCTGCCGGGCGGCTTCAACCTGCGCGCGG